>NZ_LKGW01000189.1:0-1614 GCF_001467335.1 Pseudomonas sp. ICMP 10191 | reverse complement strand
GCCGTATCCGCATCTGCACTCGCCGGTATGGCCCACAACGGTATGGACAACATCCCGAAGGAAGGCACCTGGCTGCTCGATGGCGGTGAGCGCGTGCTCAACCCGAACCAAAACCGCGACCTGACGAAGTACCTGGCTGATAAGGCCGGGAGTGGTACTGGCGGTGCGCCGTCTTTCACCATCAACGCGCCAGTGAATGTCCAGGCTCAGCCCGGCATGACTAACGCGGACGCGGCCAAACAGGGTTCGGCGATATCGTCGGCACTTGAGGCTCAGCTCGGGCAGTTTCTGGACAGAGAGATGCGCCAAGGCGGTCGTCTTTGGAGGCGCGCGTAATGGCTGAAACATTCGATTTCGATGTGCAGGTCGGCGCGTCTGGTGATGTGTCTCAACGCACCTGGGAGAACGACTTCGGGGACGGTTACTCCCAATCTGGTGGAGTGGGAATAAACAACCGAACTGAGGCTTGGGACGTAACAGTAACTGGAAGGTATGGCCCAGGTCAGAAGCTGCAACAGGTACGGGACTTTCTAGACCGTCATGAAGGGTACAAGTCATTCATATGGACACCACCTGGTGGGGTTCAGGGCTTTTACAAGGCTAAGGGATACAAGCCAAATACTCTCGGTGGCGGCCTGCACTCTATCTCCGCCAACTTCAAGCAAACCCCCAAACCCTGACCCCGCCAAGTGCGGGGTTTTTCGTAGGTAACCACCATGATTTACAGCGCGGACATCCAGAAGCTGGAGCCCGGCAACCAGATTCGCCTGTACGAACTGGATGCGACGAGGCTGGGAGCCACGCTCTGGCGCTTCCACGGGCATGAGCATGAGGGCGACATCATCTGGCAGGGCCAGTTGTATTCGCCTATTCAGATCGAGGTCACCGGTTTAGATATCCGTGGTGATGGCCGCCCAGCCACACCAAAGCTCAGGCTGGCCAACGAGCTGTCGGGTATTCCGCGAGCTGTTTCTGCTCTCTGCCTGCAGTTCAAGGATCTGGCCGGGGCGAGCTTCAAGGTGATAGCACTTCCTGGATGCCGCGAACTTCGACGGCGGCAATCCGGATGCTGCTGATCAGAGCCGCACCAGCCTGTGGAGAATCGAGCAGAAGACCGAAGAGAACTTTTCGGCGGTCGGTTTCGAGCTTTCCAGCCCCATCGACATGGAAGGCCAGCAGCTGCCGTCCCAGCAGATCACCAAGTTGTGCCGCTGGGNGGCTGGTGGAGCAGCTGCAAGTTGCGCGGCAATACCCGCCGGTTCGGCGGCTCCATGGGCGCAAGCCTGATCGCCAAGGGGTAACCATGCGAATCAATCAAAAGCTTCAGAACGCCATGCGGGCGCACGCCGAGCAGTCACACCCGGCCGAGGCCTGTGGTCGTGAGTACGTACCGTGCGGCAACGTGGCCACCAACCCGCTGCAGCACTTCCTGATCGACAAGCACGACGCTGCGGCGGCAGAAGACAGGGGCGAGGTGCTGGCCATCGTGCACAGCCACCCGGACCGCGCCGCAACACCGAGCATGACCGATCTGGTCAGCTGCGAGCTGCATGAATTGCCTTGGGCGATTGTGGGCTGGCCTGGCGGTGACATTCAGTGGTTCAAGCCGAGCGG
>NZ_LKGW01000188.1:0-1648 GCF_001467335.1 Pseudomonas sp. ICMP 10191 | reverse complement strand
TTGAAGTGGGCAGGCAAGAAGAAACCCCGCGTCATCAGCCTGGAGAACGTAAAGCAGATCCTGCAATGGGGGCCGCTGGTGGCCAAGCGCTGCAAGTTAACCGGGCGGGTCGTGAAGCTGGGCGGCGACATTGCCGCACCTGGTGAGGTTGTACCGGTAGATCAGCAGTTTCTGGTCCCAGACCCTGCGCGGCGCGGCCAGACGTGGGCGGTGTTCGTGGGCGAGCTGGAGCGCCTGGGCTATGCCGTCGAATGGCGCGCGATCCGAGCGTGCGACTTCGGCGCGCCTACCAGCCGGGAACGCCTGTTCATGATTGCCCGCTGCGATGGGCAGCCGATCGTGTGGCCAGAGCCGACCCATGCCAAGCGCCCCGCCAAAGGCCAGAAGCCTTGGAGGACAGCCGCCGAGTGCATCGACTTCACCGACCTGGGCAATAGCATATTCGGACGCAAGAAAGACCTGGCGCCGGCCACCCTGCGCCGGGTCGCCAAGGGCATGAAGAAGTTCGTCATCGACAATCCGGCCCCGTTCATTGTGCCGATCGCGAACTGGTCGGGCGAGACGGTGCAATCGGCCAACGAACCGCTGCGCACGGTGACGTCATATCCAAAGGGCGGCGCTTTCTCGGTCGTCAGCCCAGTCATTGCGCCAGCGACCCACCAAGGCAGCGATCGCATCAACGATCAACTTGAGCCGCTGCCAACGGTGACGTGCGCCAACCGCGGCGAACTGACGCTGATCAGCCCTACCCTGATCTGTTACGGCGAGCGGGAAGGCCAACAGCCTCGCGTGCCGGGTATCGATCAGCCGTTAGGGACGGTCGTTGCAGGTGGCGTTAAGCATGCGCTTGCAGCAGCGCACCTGGTGAAGTTTCGATTCAACGACGCAGGCAAGGCGCTTGACGAGCCTCTGCCGGCCATCACTAGCGGAGGGAACTACCAACGGCCCGCTGGTGCAGCCCACGCTATGGGCTTGTCGACAGTGTTCATGGCCCAGATGAACGGGGGCTTCAATACGACTCACGCCAAGGGTATCGAAGAGCCGATGACGACGGTCACCAACACCGGAAGCCAGCAGCAACTGGTGGCCGCAAGCCTGGTGCACCTTCGTGGCAACTGTGACGCGCGGGACCCCGCCGATCCGCTGCACACCATCAGCGCCGGCGGCCAGCACCACGGCCTGGTGACAGCGTTCATGGAGCGGCAGTTCGGTGCCAGCGTCGGTGCGCCTCTGGATGAGCCAGCGCCTACCGTTACGGCAGGTGGCGGCGGTAAAAGCTCTGTCGTATCGCTCAGGCTTTCCCCAGAGCATGAGGAAGGTGCACTGCGTGTCGCCGCGTTCCTGATCAGTTATTACGGAACCGAGAACGTCAGCGGTGCAGGCGAACCGGCCCCAACCATCACCACCAAGGATCGCTTGGCGCTGGTCACCGTGATGGTCAAGGGCACGCCCTACGTGATCGTCGACATCTGTCTACGGATGCTCAAGCCGTCCGAGCTGTACAAGGCGCAGGGCTTCCCCACCGACTACGTCATCACCCACGGCGCCGACGGCAAACCGTTCACTAAAACTCAGCAGGTTCACATGTGTGGCAACAGCGTGAGCCCGCCACCTATGGCAGCGCTCGCTCGAGCGAACGACCCGTGGC
>NZ_LKGW01000187.1:0-1707 GCF_001467335.1 Pseudomonas sp. ICMP 10191 | reverse complement strand
AAATCCGGCACCCATACTCAACGACGTGCTGCAACGTTCGCCAAAACTCCCGCCACGGCCACCAGCCTGTGTCCCTTCCGCGGACCTGACGTCGCCATCGTGCCCGTGCGCTATGCGCTGGATCGCTCCCGCTACGATACCGCTCCCCAGAAGCTGAAACCGCTACTCAAGGGCAGCCGCTGGGCTACTGCCGAAACGTTGCATGAGTACGTGGTGTCAGCCGCCACTGGCAACCTGAGCCGTATTGTCTGGACCGATGCGCAGCTTGGCAGTGACCGGCGAAGCGGTGCCGACGATGGCAAACCCTTCCTGCTCTATCCGCGAAACAACCTGCTGCGCATCGCCTTTTCTCATGGATGAAAGCGCTGGATCTGAAACGCTACTGCATGACCATGGCCGAGCCGGATACCTTGCCATTGAACCGTATCGCCGAGGCGGTGGCGGACATCGATAAGGAGCATGTGGTTGACGATGGCCGCTTTGCAGACTCGGCGATTCCTGCTGCCCGCCCGCCTTCGGATAGCGATGAAGGTAAGGCACTGTTTTCGCCAATCGGCGCTGACGTTTTCTGGCAGGGCAGCGTTGAAGACCAGCACAGCTCACTGCTCATCGCCCTTGATGACCCGCTGGCCATTTTCAACGATCTGGGCATGCAACTGGCCGCCGATCAGGCCGCTTACCGCAATTGGCAAGCCGAGCACGAACACAAGATCCAGATCGCCCAGACGGTCACCGCACTGTGTGGCGCTGAGGGCGAACCGGAGAAACTGCCGGCATCGGTGCGCGACAATGCCGCGCTCACTCACCAGTATCTGGGCGAGCTCGAAGCTTACTTCGAGCAGTGCATCCTTGAGGAAGCGCAGATCAGCAGCAGTAACGTTCCCGGCGATTTTCTGCTGATGCCGGACATGTTCAAGAGCCTGGACATGCGCAAATCGCTTGAAATGCGTTACGGCAGCGCGCCCGCCGACGAGGCCCTGCAAGCCTGGAAAGATCGCCACAAATGGCGGCGCGAGGTCGATCTGAGCGGTGCGCGTCAGTACCTTCAGCAGCACCTGCCAACCGGCGACACACTGCTGCAACAGGTGCGTGACACGCAAAGCGACTTTCGGAAATGGTCGGCCCATCTGGGCACCGAACCGCTCAAGCTGTTTGTCGACACCACCCACCCTGAAAGCCTGCTTTATCTGCAAACGCTCATGCTTAACCTGCAGATCATCTACGCTCAGGACAACGCCGCCAGCACCTGGCTTGCCGAGCAGGAAGCCAACGACAGCAGCCTGTTTGGCACCTTGCGCTACGGCTTCTCGCCGGCGCTCAAACACGCGCTGCATCAGGAGGCCAACGCGCTGCTGAACGGCCTTGGCGACGTGACCAACCTGGCCACCCGCATCGGCGAACTCAACGGCACGCTCAATCACCAGGGCTTTGCCGACAAGCCGTGGATGAAGGCGCTGAAACAACCCGTTCAGGACACCTTCAAAGCTCTCGGCCAACTGGCCAGCAGCGCAGGCAAGGCGACGTTCGAAAGCATCCTGCTGGCCTGGGTGCCCATCGACAGCCGCCTGGCGGTGGGCAAGCAGCAGAACATCGTTGCACTGATACGCACGCTGTTGATCGGCCAGATCCTGCTCGATTCGAAGGCGCGTATTGCGATCGATCACAAGATGCTCGCGAAGCTGAAAACCTGGATCAGTGAGTGGCAGG
>NZ_LKGW01000186.1:0-1735 GCF_001467335.1 Pseudomonas sp. ICMP 10191 | reverse complement strand
GCGAAATCTGCACCCAATACGTCACTTAACCATCAATTAACCGAACAGCAGCAGCCGCGCGAGATTTCGGACGTTATAGATGAGCAGGATAAGCAGGCCCTTGAGTCAACCGACGATCGCCAGCGCTTCGCAATGTTCGCCGACTGGGCACCGGATAGCCGTTACCTGATCGCCCAGGTTTCATCGGCTGGTTTGTGGCCAAGCAGAACACCGTAGACACATCCGCCGGTTGGTGTAACCGCTTGGTGGGTTGGTACTTGAGGGAGCGCGCCAAGGGGAGTTTGCCAGATTTCGACGACACGTCATGGTCTGACGATCTGGGTGACCTATGACCCAAACCAAGGCAAAGCGGCCCCAGAGCGCCACACAACTCATGACCAGCATGGGCAACTTGCCGCCTGTCATACCTACAGTTCCGAAAGCGCTTCCTCCCGGCACCGCGTCCGTTGTAAACGCGCTGTTCAGGGAGTTGCAGGCAATATTTCCGGCGTGGAGGCAGGCGTGGCCGGACGATGCGGCATTGCAAACTGCCAAGCGGAGCTGGATCAAGGCGTTCATCGTCGCGGGCATAAACACCCTGGAGCAGATTCGTTATGGCCTGCAGAACTGCCGCCAGAACGGGAGTGACTTCGCGCCCAGTGTCGGCAAGTTCATCAAGTGGTGTCAGCCGACTCCGGAAATGCTGGGAATTCCATCCCATGACAGGGCATTTCGCGAGGCGCTTCTCAACCTGCATCCATCGCGCCGTACATCGCGGGAGTGGTCACACGAGGCAGTACGGCACGCCGCGCTCCAGTGTGAGATGCATAACCTTGCCGACCTGACGTCGGAAAAGGCCAGCAAGGTGTTCGACCGTGCTTATGACATCACCATCCGCATGCTTGTGCAGGGGCAGTCGCTGGAGGACATCGCAGTCGGCATCGGCCATGACGGACAGAAATCAGAATTCGAGCGGGCCGAAGAGCTGACAGAGCGGGTCAGTCTCGCGCTGATCGCAAGACAAGGAATCCCGGCAGACGGTGCAAAGGCGCGTGAGCTGCTGATGGCGAAATTTGGCAGAAGGGCGGCGCAATGACCAAGCAAACGAAACTCACCAAGGCAGCGCGCGACCGCGAGTGCCAGATTCGTTACCCAGGATGCTCGAGCGAATCCTCGACCACCGTTCTCGCCCATTACCGACTGGCTGGTACTTGCGGCATGGGCATCAAGCCAAACGACCTGCAGGCCGCTTGGTCGTGTGCTTACTGCCACGATATCGCAGATGGCCGCCTGCGCGCCCCGGCGGTGCTGAGTCGTAACGAAGTCCGCCTGTTCCACGCCGAGGGTGTCATGCGTACCCAGGACGCCCTGATCCGCGAAGGGAAGGTATCACCGTGAAGCCCGCCGAAATGACGTTGTTCAAACCGAAGCGTATCCGCGCCAAGTCCGTCGACCGTGAGGGTCTGGAGCAGGCCGCATTGCTGCGCGAGCTCAAGCTGCGCATGCCGCTGGTGGCGGCGTTGATATACCACGTTCCCAACGGTGGCCACCGGCTCAAGCAGGTGGCGGTCAAGTTGAAAGAGCAGGGCGTGCGCGCTGGTGTTCCCGATCTGGTGCTGCCGATGGCCCGTGGTGGGTACTTCGGCCTGTACATCGAATTCAAAGCCACGCCGCCGAACGATGCCGCTGTCTCTGGCAGCCAGTACGAGTGGATACGTCAGCTCAACCTGCAAGGCTATCTGGCGATCGTCTGCCG
>NZ_LKGW01000185.1:0-1755 GCF_001467335.1 Pseudomonas sp. ICMP 10191 | reverse complement strand
TGGCCAGCCTGCAAGGCAACGCTGCCTCCCGCTTCAATATCGGCGGCAATCTGGCTGACGTGGTCTTCCTGACGGGTCAGTTTTTTGCTTTTCGACAGGGAGTGCTCTTCGTCCGCCGCGGAGCTGATGGTGAGGTTTTCGGTCGAGGCCATGGCGATGTCGCGTTTGGCGTCGATCTGGCTGGCGATGACGGAGATGTCGCGTCCGGCCTGAACGGTNGTGACGTCGCGTCCGGCCTGGATGGTCATGTCACGACCGCTTTCCAGCACGCTGCCTTTGTTGATGACGTCGCGGCCTGCCGAAATGCTCATGTCGTTGGCGGCTTCGATGCGCGCGGCACTGTCGGCGAACTCGTTGTGGCGCTGACCGCGCGCGCTGTTGTCCATTGAGGTGATGCTGCGTTCGTTGATCACGTCGCCGTTGATCGAGGTCAGTGATACATCGCGACCTTTGATGATGCCGCCAGCGGTGTTGATCAGGTCATTGCCCGCGAGCAGATCGAGCCGATAGGCAAAGCACGTCCATTAACGGAAAGGCAGGAGGACCATCTCACATTTAAGGTAATGAGGCTCGATAAGATTGATCTGCTCTTTTTTGAGCGCGACCTGATCTATCTCAATCGTAAAGCGTCTTTACGGGCTTGCATTCATTAAAGAGTCAAAGCCATTTAGATCAGAAATCATCCAAACCATGAAACAACCTTAAGCTTTAACGATGGCGTCTGCATTATACATCTCAATCCAATAAACATCTGAAACATCGCAATCTGGATATATCCAATTGGACCAGTTTTTTACTAACCAAGCCTTATCTATGCCGCCATCTTCAGCAAGACATTCATTTGGCAGATAGACTAATATCAAACCAGCTTTATATCCCGACGCAACCATTAACCCATAGGTAGATCCAGTCAATTTCGCTTCAAAAAACATGAAATCAACAAACTCCTCATATGGATACTTACCACAAACCCTAAGAATGTTTCCACGATAAATAGCATCACCCTTAAAATCAACTAGCTTAATTTTTTTTGCCATATATACTATTTCAGCCTTAGATCATGACCACCAGACTTATCAGATGGCTTTGTTTTTTGGAGGTTAAAATCCACCTCACCCATATGCTTACCATTTTTTGAGCTCACGACTTCGAAGCGACCATGCTGAGTATCTAAAGCATATAAATTCCCATCCTGCCCTTTGTACACATCTCTGCCGTTCAACTTTGACAGTTTTCCATCCTTTGTAAACCCATAAGCAGCAGAAAAATTATTCGCTGCTTCTTTAATTTGAGCAACTCGCTCACCCGGAGGCATTCTGGAAAGACTTTTTTCAAACTCGGCGACAGTTTGATTTCCTGGCAACACTCCTTTAGCACCAGCTAAGACGCCGCCCGGAGACCTACCCAGCAGCGCCATCCCACCAGCCGTCACGAGCTCCGTAATCAAGGTAGCACGTTCTTTTATATCTAGCTGCCGCCCCTTCTGAGCATCGAGCCAGCTCGTGTCTTTGACCTCAGCCATCCTTCCTTCACGTTTTTGGCGTAAGCCATCTGCTTATCAGAAACGAATAGCGCGCCCCAGCCATCCACGCCTTGTGAGGGAACAGCAATCGCCCCGGGATTGCCTGTAAGCAAACCAGCCATATCATACGAAACGCTGCGCTTCAGGAAATTGAGCAAGTCCTTGGCGACAGGCTCTGTGAGCGTGACCGCGCTTTTCTGAATGTCCTCGACGCAGGATCGGCTTGTGCAAGC
>NZ_LKGW01000184.1:0-1799 GCF_001467335.1 Pseudomonas sp. ICMP 10191 | reverse complement strand
CACCCAACCCGCTCCGGCGGGTTTTTTATTGCCTGGAGATCCGCATGGGCGCAGCACGCAAACTCGTCGTTCAAGGTTCCAAAGGGGGCGAGTCGACCCAGAAGCAGCCGACGATTGCAGCGAACAGCACGGCTTCGATCGCTACCGCCCGGATCGTCTATCTGTGGAGCTGGGGACCCATCGTAGGCCCGGTCGACGGCCTGCGCTCCGTGAAGCTCGACGGAACCCCGTTGGTGGCCGAAGACGGCACTGTCAACTTCCCGGGCGTGAAGTGGCAGTTCCGCAATGGCGAGCTGAACCAGCAGCGTCTTGAGGGCATTGCCGAGTCCAGCAATGAAGTTGACGTAAACCAGCAGCTGCTCAGCACCACGCCTTACCTGCGCACCGTGAATAACCCGGTTCTGGATGCGCTGCGCATCCGGCTCAGTTGGCCACAACTCCAGTCGCAGGACCAGAGCGGCAACATCAACGGCGTGCGATGACCTGGCCACTGATGGCGGGCCGTTCGTTCAGATGCTGGCGGACTTCGTAGACCGCAAGAACGTCACCAAGTACGAACGCAGTCACCGCATCAACCTGCCAGCGGGCAGCCGTTGGACTATGCGCGTGCGCCGGATCACACCCGAAGCCAACAGCTCGCTGATTCAGGACAGCATGTTTATCGAGGCGGTGGCCGAGGTCGTAGACAGCGATCAGGAATTTCCGCTCACCGCCGTGGGCTGCGTGGAATATGACGCCCAGCAGTTCGGCGGCGATATCGCCAAGATTGCGGTGCTGATGCGCGGGCGCATCGTGCGTGTGCCGACCAACTATGACCCGGAGACGCGGACCTATGCCACGTCTGGCGCGGGTACCAGCAACGGGATATGGGACGGTACGTTCAAAGAGGCTTACACGAACAACCCCGCCTGGGTGTGCTACGACATTGCGCTGAACCCGTATTACGGCCTCGGGCACCGGATCGATGCCACGATGGTGGATCGCTGGAACCTGTACCGCATTGCGCAGTATTGCGACCAGATGGTGCCAAACGGCATGGGCGGCACGCACCCCCGGATGACTTGCAATATCTACCTGCAAAAGCAGGCGGATGCCTACGCGGTGCTGCAGGACCTGTCGGCTATCTTCCACGGCATGAGCACCTGGGATGGCAGTCAGATCACGTTCAACGCCGACATGCCAGGCGACCCGGTCTACACCTACAACCCGTCGCAGATCCTGAACAATGGTGAAATCCAGTATTCAGGCACCCGGGCGCGCGACCGCCACAACTTGGCAATGGTGACGTGGGACAACCCGGACCAGAGTTTTGCGACGGACAAAGAGCCTGTCTTTGATGATGTGGCGATGGCTGAATCTGGATCGGTCAACGAACTCTCGGTAGACGCCTACGGATGCACTTCACTCGGGCAGGCGCAGCGCGCTGGCCAGTACGCGCTGATCACCGAACAGACGCAGACCAGGCCCGCGACCTTCCGCGTCGGCCTGGACGGCGGCATTCCGAAGACAGGGCAGATCATTGCCGTGGCTGACCCCATGCTGGCCGGTCGTGCGAACGGCGGGCGGATCAGCGCGGTGGCGGGGCGCGTCATCACCGTTGACCGCGACATCGATCTGTCGACCGGTGCCAAGCTGCGTGTTATCACCTCGCTCACCGGCCGGCGGGTAACTGTGGCTGCCAGCTTCAGTGAAGTGCCAGAAGCCGAATGTGGCTGGATACTTGAATACGAGGACCTGAAAACCATGCAGTTTCTGGTGCGCAACATCACGCGCCCGGAATGGCACCAGTACCAGCTCGA
>NZ_LKGW01000183.1:0-1866 GCF_001467335.1 Pseudomonas sp. ICMP 10191 | reverse complement strand
TGGGTGCGGTAGACCTCGCGGTGCAGGTCGTCGCGTTCCATGTCGCTGATCAGTTGGTCTACAACAAGAGTCATGTAGCACAGGTTCGCTCAGACACCGCTTCTTAAAGCTTCTGGCCTCGTTCTTTAAGAAGCGGCAATCGAGCTCAACTGTAAAATCACCAAGTTTTTAAAAAGCAGTAATCCGACATACTCGCCTAGCCGGATAGTACTCACTCACTACTGTCTAACAATTAATCATGCTGTGTGCACAAAAAACAGCCCACTGCCTGAGCCATCTTTTTTCAAAAGAAGACATCCAACGGCATCGGTCAAATAAAATATATCTTTAAATGGCTCAGGGAAATCTGAGGAGTACAACTGCATTACAAACTCATACTCTTTCTGCAAATCTGGAGGTAAGGATACTCCATTAGGTGGGGTATTCGTAAGCATTGAGAATACTGGATACTCATCATGCCCTACTTCTCTTTCTTTAAATTCCGTATGTACTTTCGGAATTGATTCATTCGGACTTACTATTTCAGAATCAGAATTCCCTATAATTACTAGGGTGTACCCACTCAGTATCAGCTCTAGCTCAGAAGTATCGCCACTATACGTAACGTTGTCGAGAAAATAATCAGAGCGACTGTAAGTTGAAAATATATACAGTATACCCTCCTCCGGGATTGAGCTGAAGCCAGAAAGTTTTTTGAGGTTAGCGCACTCTATAGTGGCAACTAACACAAGACTTTCTCCGTTGGGGTTAGTCGGCCAAGCATTTAATTTTACTGAGCTGCCACCCATGATAACGCTAGAGCGCTCAGCGTTGTCTGATAAAATAATTTCTTTAACTAATACCATATTTAATTACCCACACCCATTAAGGCTGCTATGAAACTTCTTGGCCATTCTTTTTAACTCTTTCACTCTAGACTTAGGAACCCCACTTTTCCGAAGCGCTCCTGAAGTGATGTCTAGCTCACGCTTTAGAGATGATGCAAATTCATTCCTACCCAAACCTTGGCTCTCACGTATTTGCGCCTCATGCCAATGAGCACCACCAATACCTCTTGTATCTTTCATTGGGCCTCTAGTGTGATGATCTAGATCCAACGCAATAGATGGATTTCCTGGAAGCCTAGTACTTTTCTCCGCAAGATTCTGCTGGACTAGATATTCGTGACGGAGGAGTTCGTGAGCTTGTAAACCATCTCCAACGTGAGATGACCCGTTAAGTCCTCCATAGGTTCCTAATTCAAAAAGCGTAGCTAAACCCTGCGGATCAATCCAGCCGATTGCACTTGGAGCATACTGATAAAGATTAACCCCACCCAACAACCCAATCGGATCCTGCGTTATAAACCGCCCAATCTCCGGGTCGTAATACCGAAACGTGTTGTAGTGCAGCCCCGTCTCGGCATCAAAATACTGCCCCTGAAACCGCAGGTTCTGCTCAACCTCGTTCACCACCAGCTTCTCCACCGCACCCCATGCCCGGTACTTCGCCTGCCAGACGATCTGCCCTTCGGCGTCGGTCATTTCCAGCGGTGTGCCGATCTGGTCGGTGTGGAAGTAGTAAACCTTGTTCTCTACCTCGCCTTCTTTCTCGTCCACACGGGCCAGCGGCGCATAGCTGCCGGGCTCGTAGAGGTACAGGCTGCTCTGGCCCGGACTTTCCTCACGCAGCATGCGCAAGCCTTGCCAGAGGAAGCGTTTGTGGTCGGTGTGGCCTTTTATTTCGGACTGTTTGGCGACTCTTCGGCCCAGGCTGTCGTATTGGTAGCTGCTGGTGCTTTCGACCTGCGTGTCGGCCATGGTTTCGGTTTTGACCAGGCGGTTTTCGCAGTCGTAGGTGAAGGTCTGCCAGCGCACGATGCCGACG
>NZ_LKGW01000182.1:0-1893 GCF_001467335.1 Pseudomonas sp. ICMP 10191 | reverse complement strand
CCGCGTTGGCATGCAGTTCGTGACGCTCTGCGTCACACAGCGGTCTCTCTTTGTCAGGTGGATTGGCGGTCGACTCAGGTCACCTTTTCTCCCCTCGGCGACCTGCTTTGATGGACCAAAGCAGGCAAAACACGCAGCTCCGTTTCCGGCCCGACGTCGTCGGATTCCCTCGCCCTGACACTGATCCGACAGCCTTCTCAATGGTTGTAGGCCCGCTCGTTATGCTCGGCCAGGTCCAGACCCATTTCCTCCACTGACTCATGCGCGCGCAGGCCGATCAGTGCCTGCACGGCCTTGAGGATGATCCAGCTGACCGCGAAGCAGTAGACCGTGGTGAACAGCACGCCTTTGATCTGGGCAATCACTTGGGCGCCCATGCTGACATCGGGCACCAGACCGCCCAGTGAGGGCACGCAGAACACGCCGGTCAGTAGTGCACCGATCATGCCGCCGATGCCGTGCAGGCCGAAGACGTCGAGGCTGTCGTCATAGCCCAGGCGTTTCTTCAGCACAGTCACGCTCAGGTAGCAGAACACTCCGCACAGCACGCCGATGGCCAGTGCTCCGCCGACTCCGACGTAGGCACACGCCGGGGTGATGCCGACCAGGCCCGCCAATGCGCCGCTTGCCAGACCCAGGGCGCTGGGCTTGCCGACCTTGAACCACTCGGTGAACATCCAGCCGAGTATCCCGGCGCACGCCCCCACTTGCGTGTTGAGCATGACGATGCCGGAGGTGCCGTTCAGGCCGCCACCGGAACCGATGTTGAAACCGAACCAGCCGACCCAGAGCATCGCCGCGCCGGCCATGGTCAGGCTCAGGTTGTGCGCCGGCATCGGGGCGTTCTGATAACCCTTGCGCTTGCCCAGTACCAGGCATGCCGCCAGTGCGGCGACACCGGCGTTGATGTGCACTGCGGTGCCGCCGGCGAAGTCCAGCACGCCCCAGTTGTGCATCAAGGCGCCTGCGCCACCCCAGACCATATGCGCGACAGGCGCATACACCAGGGTGAACCACAGAGCCATGAACAGCAACGCCGCAGAGAACTTCATGCGTTCGGCGAAGGCCCCGGCAATCAGCGCCGGAGTGATGATCGCAAAGGTCATCTGAAAGGTCACGAATACCCCTTCAGGGATGTCGCCGACCAGGCTGTCGGGCGTCATGCCGGCCAGAAACGCACGACTCAGACCGCCCACGAAACTATTGAAACTCACTTGCCCTTCGACCATGTTGCTGGTGTCCACCACCATGCTGTAGCCATAGATGACCCACAGCACGCCTACCACTCCGGCAATGCCGAAACACTGGGTGAACAGCGAGAGCATGTTCTTGGCCCGTACCAGCCCACCGTAAAACAGTGCCAGCCCCGGAAGGCACATGAACAGCACCAGCACGGCTGCGGTGACCATCCAGGCCGTGCTGCCGGTGTTCAGTACGGGGGCGTCAGCTGCCTGCGCAATCGGAGCAAAGGCGCCGAGCGCGAGTAAAGCTGTAAGGGATTTGCCGTGTAGACGATTGACCATGTTCAAAGCTCCCGCAAATGAATGGAAAGTGTCTGGCAGCAAAGAGGTTCATTGGGACAGGCGAGGCTCTTCGGCCTCTTGTGGGTCAAGTTCTCGTTGCGCGAATGGCGTTATATATAAGTCCGATGAGCCCGAAAGCGGGGCTTAACCACCAAGGTTCTCGTTGCCACGCTCCGCGTGGTAATGCATTTCGTGACGCTCCGCGTCACACAGTTCTGCGACNGCCGAAGTAGGCAAATCCCTTCGCTCCTGTTTCCGGCCCGACTTCGTCGGGTTCCTTCCCTGTCACTGATCCGGGGGGCGCCGCAACGGGCCATCCATGGCCCAAGGTGTGTAAAAACGTCACGAGCGAAGGCAAGACAAGGCAAAA
>NZ_LKGW01000181.1:0-1902 GCF_001467335.1 Pseudomonas sp. ICMP 10191 | reverse complement strand
GGCCTGCGCTTGCTGCGTGAAGAAAGCCCGGGACAGAGCAGCCTGTATCTGTACGAGCCAGGCAGCTATGCGCCTTTGGCCCGTGTTGATGAGAAAGAGGGCGAGGTAGAGAACAAGGTCTACTACTTCCACACCGACCAGATTGGTACGCCACTGGAGATGACCGACGCTGAAGGGCAGATCGTCTGGCAGGCCAAATATCGGCCGTGGGGCGCGGTTGAGAAACTGGTGGTGAACGAGGTCGAGCAGAACCTCAGGTTTCAGGGTCAGTATTTCGATGTCGAGACGGGGCTTCACTACAACACGTTTCGGTATTACGATCCGGAGATTGGGCGGTTTATTACGCAGGATCCGATTGGGTTGAGTGGGGGATTGAATCTTTATCTGTATGTTGGCAATCCAACTAGTGAAGTCGATATATTAGGGCTGTGCTCCAAAAAGCTAGGTAGCGCAATGGGAGATCGACCTCATGACGGCATGTCGAACCACCATCTAGTTCCCGAGCAACTGATGAAACGAAACGAATATAAGCGCATGTTCGACAAATTAGAATCTATGGGCTTCAATAAAGATGGTGCGTCTAACGGGATGTTCTTGCCTGACAATCCTCAATTAGCGAAAACGTTAGACCTGCCTGGTCACTGGACCAATCATAAGTTATACACCGGGGCGATAAAACCTGACCTCGATAGATTAAATAAAACTTTTCTTTCTGGCAAGTTAACTGAAACGCAACTGGCGCTCGGTATGGGTCAAGTCCAGCGCTTAGCTAGAGAGGGGCTCGAAAATGGAAAATATGCTATTGACACTATCACCGGGAGACTAATGTGATGAGCTTAAATTTTTACGTAATTGAGTATAAAAGTGATAATGAAGGCTGCCCAGTATTTTTGGACGGAGTGGAAAACTGCGACTGGGAATGGACAATATACGATCCCGCCCCATATAAATTTACAATTACAAAAAATTATGAATTCAGGATAGTGGATAAGGATGTGGAGTTTCTAGAGTTAGATTATTCTGGCTCTCCTGCAAGATTTGTTTCACAGCAATTTCTAAATGTTTGTGACGCATTAGGAGCGGAATATCGCTCAGTACCAGTAAAGGTCTATCTTGCGAATGGCGTAGAGACAAGGAAGGATTATTTTTATTTCTTAAGCGCTCAATGGGAGTCACTTCTTGATGAATCCAAATCTGAATATAGTTTAGAGCTAGACATGGAGAGTGGCAAGCCAACGGTCAACAAATTTTATCCAAAAGCAAATTGTTACAACTGGATAAATAAATTCACAACCAAAAGAAATATAGAATCAGATATTTTCTGGTGCTCTGAGTTAATGGAACTCGTATGCAGCCAACGCTTTGTAGACGAGTCAGTTCAGTGCGATTTGAAAGGCATAAATTTTGTTCCCATAAACGAAGAGTACCGGTACGATCCGTGGAACGAAATTCCAGAGTGAAGATATCAAAAGCTGTCTCATAGGCGATAGAGGTCTGGCTATGAGCATAGGTTTGGCTATCCATGCCGTTGACAAGGCTAGTGCTGTTGCGGCATTCGAATTAGCAAAGTTTTTCTTTGAAGAACTAGACTATCCAATCACGGGGGCAAAATTCCATAAAAGAATCGCGTTAGAATACGGCGAAGAATTAAAACTAGTTGAGACAACCTTAGATCATCTAGGTAAGAAATTAATTAGTGGTGAAGCAACCGAAGCCAGAACGCTACGTCGAGCATGCCTACAACCCGGTCCACCGCCGCTACGAATACGACCCGGCCGGCGAACTGAGCCGCACCCTCGACAAATTGCGTGGCGAAGTCACCTACGAATACGAAGCCAACGGTTGCCTGCTTGAACACAACCCCGAAAAACGCTTCGACGGCGAAGAATTCCGCTACGACGC
>NZ_LKGW01000180.1:0-1974 GCF_001467335.1 Pseudomonas sp. ICMP 10191 | reverse complement strand
CCCAGCCCATCACTTATTAATCAAGAGGATAGGTCTGGGTAGTTAAAGTGTGACTAGTTGAATTCTGGCAAAGCACCCAAGTTGTCGCGTTTTGTATTGTTGCGATCAGTGCTTAAAAACTCACCATCTACAACATGGACCTGTGCGCCAAAATGCATTTTTCCATCTGCGCCTTTGTAGCGGGTCTGGAAAGTCGCTTTGCCGAGTCTGATCAAATCGGCAACGAAAGCCCTTGACGTGATTCGATCAGGGCCAAGCGCGTTCACCTTTTCCTCGTTAATTTTTACCCACTCAACGTGTTGGCGGTCAGACGAGTACTTAATGGCGGTGATGCAAAAGTCTGTCATACGAATCCATTCCTGAGGCGCCCCGAAACTGGGACAAACCTTATATAGTGGCGATTGGCTGGTATTCAAGTGTGTTGGGTAGATTTTTTCTGAAGATGCCGGATATCGTCAGTTTTATGCGGTGTTGAGGCAGGGCCTGTCGTATCGTCTGGAAGGGCCTGGTCGGCGTAATAGACCATCTTCAGCACCTTGAGTATTTCGAGATGCGGGTACTGGCCTGCGCCTTCTCGGAAGCAGGCCGATTTGTGAGTAAACGCTAGCTCTCGATGCACTAGGTGCTGGCCAGCGTGACACTCCTTATAGCTCACCATGTCACTCGATAGCTCTCAGGCCTCAATCCGTAGCGAGGGTTTAACTTCGGTCATGATCAAATCCTTGGTTTTGTCTGGCTCAGTATCGCGGGGAAGATTGCTCGAGCCAGAGCGGCCAAGGATTGGACGATATGACACTTAGCCGCCAATCGGTCTAAAGAGACTCAAGAGATAGGCGCGCCGATTGGCGGATAGCAGTCCTTTTTCAGGTGAATGCCCGCCATCTGACAGGCGGGAGCACAAGATCATGCAAGCGAGATGAGGATGGTTTATGATCGCCGGCCGCAGTGGTATTGCTTTTATTTTCAGCTCTCCGTAGGCTGGCGCTGCAGCGCCAGCCTACGGAGAGCTGAAAATAAAAGCAATACCACTGCGGCCGGCGATCATAAACCATCCTCATCTCGCTTGCATGATCTTGTGCTCCCGCCTGTCAGATGGCGGGCATTCACCTGAAAAAGGACTGCTATCCGCCAATCGGCGCGCCTATCTCTTGAGTCTCTTTAGACCGATTGGCGGCTAAGTGTCATATCGTCCAATCCTTGGCCGCTCTGGCTCGAGCAATCTTCCCCGCGATACTGAGCCAGACAAAACCAAGGATTTGATCATGACCGAAGTTAAACCCTCGCTACGGATTGAGGCCTGAGAGCTATCGAGTGACATGGTGAGCTATAAGGAGTGTCACGCTGGCCAGCACCTAGTGCATCGAGAGCTAGCGTTTACTCACAAATCGGCCTGCTTCCGAGAAGGCGCAGGCCAGTACCCGCATCTCGAAATACTCAAGGTGCTGAAGATGGTCTATTACGCCGACCAGGCCCTTCCAGACGATACGACAGGCCCTGCCTCAACACCGCATAAAACTGACGATATCCGGCATCTTCAGAAAAAATCTACCCAACACACTTGAATACCAGCCAATCGCCACTATATAAGGTTTGTCCCAGTTTCGGGGCGCCTCAGGAATGGATTCGTATGACAGACTTTTGCATCACCGCCATTAAGTACTCGTCTGACCGCCAACACGTTGAGTGGGTAAAAATTAACGAGGAAAAGGTGAACGCGCTTGGCCCTGATCGAATCACGTCAAGGGCTTTCGTTGCCGATTTGATCAGACTCGGCAAAGCGACTTTCCAGACCCGCTACAAAGGCGCAGATGGAAAAATGCATTTTGGCGCACAGGTCCATGTTGTAGATGGTGAGTTTTTAAGCACTGATCGCAACAATACAAAACGCGACAACTTGGGTGCTTTGCCAGAATTCAACTAGTCACACTTTAACTACCCAGACCTATCCTCTTGATTAATAAGTGATGGGCTGGG
>NZ_LKGW01000179.1:0-233281 GCF_001467335.1 Pseudomonas sp. ICMP 10191 | reverse complement strand
CCGCCAAACGCTGGCTCGATGGGCTGGGAGGGATTGCCGGCTCGATCACCTGGAGCGTGATCATGCTCAACTTCATCAACACCGCCTTCACTTATCGCGACCTTACTCGGGATGGAGACTTCAGTGCCAAGGACATCGGCAAGGTAACGTATGGGCTGGGGTACAGCTTTAACCTGTTGATGGCGGTGTTTGTTGAAGCACCGTGGGCGGTTATCAGTACGGCGAAGCCACTTGTCATTGGCGGCTATAACATAGGCATTCTCGATAAATCGGCGGCTTACTGGAAAGCACGAGGTAATGCGTTTTGGGGGGATGCGATAAGGGGGTTTAGAGGTTCGATGGTGGCGATGGGGGCGTTTGGGATAGCGGCGGCCACGTTAGAGCTATTTGACGTTTTGGATGATTTTTACGCAGCTAAAACCTCAGATGAAAAACACGGACTCCGTATTAAGGAAGTTGCTGTATTCCTGATGGGTTTAGGTTCTTCGGCCCAGCTATTAGCAGGCGTTTTTCCTGCTAGCGCTTTTACGATTATTGCGATGAGTTCGTGGTTCAGCGTAGCCCTGATGGCAGTTGGATTTATTTATCTCCTTGCCACGATGACCCTAAACTATTTCAAGCAAGACAGTGTGGGCTGGTGGCTACGTAAGTGCTGTTGGTCAAGAACCATAGACTATCGCTACGACGAGACTGCAAGAGGTAAGAATGAAGAAATAAGCGCATTGATGGAAATTCAATTATCTCCGCGGGTTCATGTAAAAAGCACCGTGCGTTATGAGGATCGCTACCTTGGCAAAGGCGACTATATGAGTGTCGCTGTGCAAACTGGCGCTGGAGTACAGGTGTATTTCCCACACTTTTTACGCGGCAAATCTGTCCACTTCAACATTGTAAGTAGCAAGCGCCCGTGGGGCGTGCTACCTGTAGAAAAAATAGATACCCCACTATATGAAGCATTTCTGAACCGTGGAAAATTCAGGAAGGTAGAGCAGTTCGGGATGCTTACTAACAAACCAACTGCCAAGGCTAGTGACGACTTCACCTACCCTCTAATGCCCCCTGAAAATGAGGACCTCATCTGGGAAACCTGGGTACCGCTCGACAAGGAAGCAACCTTTCTGGAGCTACAACTCTGGTATCCGTACGACTTTATAAATTCCGGCGAGGACGATAGAAGCTATCTTTTTCAGATGGAGCTTGGCACAAGAGGCGATACCTCTATTGACGGCTTGACGGCCATAGAACTCGCTGTAAAGGCATCAAGCAGGACTGGCTCCCTTACCCTGGAAGTCGCAGAGGGCACACCTATATGAATCAGCAAGAACAAGCTTTAGACCTGTCGAAAGGCAAAGATATTTTAAACTGGAAAGTCAAAACGCTGGCGCGGTCACCTAAAGAGATCATGATCACACAGCTTGGATTTATCGCCTTCTATCTGACCGCCAGCGCACTTTTTATTTGGGGAGGCTGGATAATGTTTTCGGATAGCCTTTATTCTTTGGTATACACAGTGCTTGCACTTGTAGGGTATCTCGCCTATTTCGTAGGCCTGCTCATCCGCCAAAAAACCATCTTCAACTACACCCTGAAAACCGATGGCGCCACGGTCGAGTATTACCTCCACTACCCCGACTTCGCCTCAAGCTTCTTCAAGGGCATCGCCATTTTCGTCATGTTGGTATTCGGATTCGTCGCCGTCCTGACCGGATCGTTGCTCTTTCTGGTCGGCCCGGTAGCGATGGCCTTCATCGCCGCCATCAAACTGCTGAACTGGGAAAACCCTGTCCACCATCGACAAACCGCCCCCTGGCACCTGCATGAATTTGTAACGGTCGATCACAGACGCCTGATGGTCATCATCCATTGCGACGATATCACCACTGGCTTCGCCGCGCGTTTTCCCAGCAAGGCGTTGATGGACAAGTACCTCGCCTTCCTGCGCGAGGTACTTCCGGCGAACGCTGAATACATCGAAAAAGCCACTAACTGGCATCAGGGCTGACGCGACTCAGGCTTGAGCCGACACACTGCAAGCCTGAGAAAGCGATCAAACTGCCATTGGCACCGTGAAGCGGAACTCGCTGCCCTCGCCCACCCGGCTTTGCGCAGCCAGTTCACCGCCGTGTGCCTTGATGATGCCTTGCGAGATGTACAGGCCCAGACCGGTGCCGGTCGGGTTGCCTTCCTTGACGGTCCAGTAGCGCTCGAAGATGTGTGGCAACTGCTCGGGAGGGATACCCTCGCCGGAGTCCCGTACGGTGAACACGATTTCAGCGCCGTTGGACATTGCCGCCACACCGATTGTGCCCATTTTCGGGGTGAACTTGATGGCGTTGCCGATCAGGTTGGACAGCACCTGGAAGAGACGCTCCGGGTCGGCCTGGACCTTGAGGTCAGGCTCGGCGTTGAAGGAGATCTCGATGGACTTGTCCATCGCCAGGGGGGCCAGCAAGGTGTAGGCCTCCTCGAATATCTGACTGACTTCCAGCGGCTGCGGCGTAATGGTGTAACGGCCCGCTTCGATTTTCGAGGTGTCGAGCAGGTCTTCGAGCAACACATTCATGCGGCTGGCCGCTTGCTGCATGGTATCGATTGCAGTGGAAATACGTCGCGAGGTGTGTGGCCCATCGGAGCTGAACGACTTCTGCATCATCCCACACAGCATGGAAATGACCGTCATCGGGTTGCGCAAGTCATGGGACACAACCGCTACCAGCTCGTCGCGGGCGCGAACGGCCTGCTGCTCCCTGCGCACCTGGCGGGCGAGGTCATTTTCCAGAGCGGAGCGGCGCAGGTCATTGGCGGCGAACACATCGCCATAGCTCCACTTCGTAGCGATCCCGGTCATCTCGACTTTCCAGATCTCAAACGAGGTGCGCGGCCGAAGACGCATGCCGCCTGCCGAGCTCTCCATATCCAGTGGTTTTTTCGGATTACCACTCCACTGAACCGTTTCCTTGACCTCGGGGCGAAACCAGATAACGCCGTTGTCGACCGGCTTTGGCAGGCTCATCGCCAATACGCCGCTGGCAATTGGCTGATAGGCCTCGGCAGGCGGATAGACACTGGATAGATGATGACTGGCATACACTGGTTCGCCACCAGCAATCATCCACGCATGCAGTGCACGTACCTCAGAAGGCTCCGGGCAGGTGCCGAAACAATGCGTTTGCCGGTCTTCGATGATGGCGACGCCGCTCGCGCCTACCAGATCCATCAATAACTGTGGTTGCTGCGCCAGACCGTCGAAGACGTTTTCTTCGGACTCGGCCATGGCCAGATTCAATTGCTCGAGCGCCCTGACTTTCGCCTCTCGCTGACGGCCTATTTCCAGCGCTTCCATGGCACTGATCTGCAGGGAAAGCACCTGACCTATCGCCTGGCAGGCACTGCGCAGTTCGTGAGTCACGTACAGCGGCGTGCGGTTGCCGCAACTGATCAATCCCCACAACTTGCCGCCCTGAATCAGCGAAACACTCATGGATGACAGCACGCCCATGTTCTTCATGTACTGGCAGTGGATCGGTGAAACACTGCGCAACGTCGAAAAACTCAGATCAAGCTGCTCCTGAGTGTCCGGACGCAGTTGAGGCACCAAGGGCACCGGGATGTAATCGGCATCGGGAATAATACGCAGCCAGTTGCGGCGATACAGTTCGCGCGCCTGCTCGGGAATGTCCGATGCCGGGAAAAACAGTCCGTTGAAAAGCTCCATGGAGGGCGACGACGCTTCAGCGATCACCTGACCATGGCCTTCCTCTTCGAAACGGTAGATCAGCACCCGGTCGTAACCGGTCATTTTCTGGATCTCGCGGACACTGACTTCATACAGGGTCTGCAGATCACTCGCAGCATGCAACTGGCGCAACATGCGGCCCATGTTGCCGGTGCGCTCGGAATAACTGATCGCTTGCGCATCCTTGTCCTGGATCTCCAGTTCCAGAATCAGAACGCCCTGGCTGCGGTGCAGCAAGGCTTCAAACTCGATGCCGTTGATCGACATCAGCAGACGTTGCGCGTCGATGAACGAGTCATGAGCACTGGCGCTTTTAATCACCTCGGCCCAGCCAGCGCCCAGCACACAGTCCAGCCCCTTGCCGAGCACCTGCTCGGGCACATGGCCCAGCACAGTGTGCACGTTGGCACTGACTTGCAGGATAGTCAGCTCGGGCTCTTGCAACGTGAACAGCAGGCCGTGGGGTTGAATGGCGCCAGGGAACTGAATGGGCTCATCCGCACAATTGGCCAGAAGCACTTCAAAGGCGTCTTTGTCGAGTTGGCTCATAGCAGTACCTCTTGACCCTCGAGCCAGTGCTCGAAACATGCAAATGTGGAGTGCGCTGCAAACGCGGCGGCATCAATAAGAACAACTTCTCGCGGCACGTCGTCCAGATGATTCAGAAACGCCTTCCAGCGAGGTCCGGTGAGGGCACCGTACACATCGAGAAAGGCCGTTCCACGTTGCTCATCCAGGCCCAGACGCCGGTTTATCTCACGTCGCAACACCTGCCCACCCAGTGTCGCCCCTTCCAGCACATACATCACACCCAGGCATGCACCGGCAGAATCAACAGTGGGCAACCGTTCGCAGCGGGGCAATTGCCCGATGTCGTGATCGGACAGCCCCAGCGCACGCAGATCCTCGACCAGCACAGGAGTTTTGACCCTCTCGACCGGAATAAGCTCCGCAGGTATCAAGGCACTGCCATGCAGTATCGCTTCAAGCGGTGCATAAAAACCGTAGTAGGCCTGAAGCAGACGGAGGTAAAGAGCGTGATCCAGAGCGGGTGAAAAAAACGGCATGCGTTTTTCAAGCTTGACGTGCAACTGCCTCGTTTCAGCACGCAGTGCATCAAGCAGTTTCGGCGGGTTAACACATGAAAAACTTGCCGGCATCCAGGAAGGCTCTTGAGTGTGCAATGGGCAAAAAACGCATCCGAGCGAAAACAGGCCGCCAAAATAC
Source organism: Pseudomonas sp. ICMP 10191 (assembly GCF_001467335.1). Classification (NCBI taxonomy): domain Bacteria; kingdom Pseudomonadati; phylum Pseudomonadota; class Gammaproteobacteria; order Pseudomonadales; family Pseudomonadaceae; genus Pseudomonas; species Pseudomonas sp. ICMP 10191. Next base: position 228,318 of record NZ_LKGW01000179.1, on the reverse strand, counting down.
AGATTCAGAGCAAAATCTGACAGTTTTTTCATGTGTTTGCGATGAAATACCGCAATCCATAAAGATAAAAGCCAGCGTGACAGGACGACGGTTTACAACTTTCCGCAAAATACGCGCTCAACTAACCAAGATAGTCGAAAACCGAGCCCTATATGCGTTTCGTGCGTGCGCGGTTCACAGGCGCAAGCACTTTAACATCATCCAATAAATATGCCATCCTCAGGCAAGCCGCTGACTCGACCAGCGGCTTGCGTAGCAACGCTGACAAAGGCCGGTTCGCTTCGTCAACGCACGTTCTGATACAGCATCATGCGCGAGGTTTCATGCAGACCGCGGGTGAGGTCGCGCAGCCGTTCGAACTCTTGCGGGTTCTGTTCGGCGACGTTGTCCAGCGGCGTGGGTGAAGACAGGTCATGGAGCGTTGGCGAACTGCCGTCGTGCTCCATTTGCAGCAGGTAGTTGCGCGTGACACCGCCGATCAGCGGGAACGTACCTTCGCGCAGTACCAGCGGCACCACACGTTCACCTTCCGGAGCCGCTTGCTGAATGTCACGACCCATGGTGCCGCTGGTGAAGTCCATTCCGGCCATCCCCGCCAGTGTCGGCAGCAGGTCGGCGAGACCGACCGCTTCGTCGACAACGCGTGTGCCCAGCAGGCCGGGGGCGTGAATCAACAGCGGAACGTTGTTGCTCTCCAGGCCCAGTTGCTCGAACGCTGGCGCCATGTGCGGGATCTGGCTGATGCGCGTGTTGTGATCGCCAAACAGCACGAAGATGGTGTTTTCGTAGTAACCGCCCGCCTTGGCCAGTTCCATCAACCGTCCAATGTTGAAATCCAGAAGGCGCACGGCGTTGTACTGCTCCACGCTGCGCGAACCGGCGGCCTGGACCTGCTCCACGGTCTTGTCGCTGACCTGAAAACCGTCGTTGTCCTTCGGAATGGTAAACGGCCGGTGATTGCCCGCAGTCTGCACATAGGCAAAGAACGGTTTGTCGGCTGGCAACGCACGCAGGATCCGGTCGCTCTCCTTGAACAGATCCAGGTCGGAAATCCCCCAGACATCCACCTGCGGTGACTTCCAGTCGCGCTCGTCGTACAGCCGTACGTCGTTGATACTGCGACGGATCAAGGCGTTCATGTTGGCCCAGCCGGAATTGCCACCAATCATGTACAGCTTCTCGTACCCCTTGAAGTCATTGATGATGGTGTTTTGCCGTGTGAGCAGCGGATGGCGCGTGGCGGTCTCCTGCCGTGTCACGTCGGGAACCCCGGTGATGCTCGCCCAGACCGTTTTCGCAGTGCCGGTCACCGGTACGTAAAAGTGCTTGAAGAACCAGCTTTGGGTGGCCAGATGGTCCAGGTTTGGCGTCGGGTTCAACGGGTTACCGTAGGCACCGACAGCGCTGGTGCCCAGCGATTCGAGCATGACGAACATGACATTCGGCGGCCGCTCGCCCGGCAGCCGGTAGGGCTGCACGGTCTGGTGACGCTTGAAACTCAATCCCTGTACATCTGGCTGCCGGACGCCCAGATAACGCGCGACCCGCTCATAGTGCTTGCGCACCTCGGGTTCGTCGAAGTTCGACTGGGAGACCTTGAGCGTGTCGTACAGGAACAGCGCCGGGTTGAGCCCCAGTGCCGCCACTTGGCTGTTGCCCGAGAAGAACGCATCGCTCCAGCGCAACGGTACCGGGTTTTCCAGATTGAGATTCTCGACCCGGCCCAGCAGGCCGAGGAAGGTTGCACAGACCATCAGCGCCGAACCCCAGACCGCGGACCCGCGTTTGATCGGTCTGGCCTCACGGTCCAGGGTGGCACGTTCAAGCCTGATCAATGCCCAGCCGAGCACTGCGACAGTGAGCAGCCAGCCGACAGTGATCCAGAATACTGGATAAGTCTGCCAAAGCATGTCCCGGGAAATCTGCGCATCCTCCAGATAGCGCAGCACGCTGGCGTTGAGCCTGACCCCGAGATAGGCGTAATGGCCGAAGTCGACGATGTAAATCATTGTCAGAATCGCCAGCGCCACGATCAGATAGCCCCGCGCCAGCCAGCGCAGGGCACGCACGCTGATCAGGTTACAACCCGGCATCCAGAGCAGCACCGCGACCGGCAGCAGTATCAGCAGCGCCAGGCGCAGGTCGAAGCGCAAGCCGATGCCGAGCGTCTTTGCGACCTCGCCATGCGTGAACAGCGTGCCCGGTTCGATACCGGAAAACCCGTAGAAGAACACGCCCCTCAGCAACGCCGACAGCAGGAACACCACCATGACCGCGCCCAGCCAATAATGCAGGCGTCGCGATTGCAACCAACTCATCGTCATTCCTCTAGACATTGCCGACAGACAGAGCCGCCGGACGGCGCGTCTCCATTGTGCGGCGATAAACAAACCGGACAGCCAGGACCAGCAAGGCCCCACAGCAGTAAAGGCCAAGCAGCGGGTCGATCAGGTAATCCCAATAATTTTCCGATGGCTTGATGCGGAAAGTGAAGGCCAGCGTCGCTGCGCTGAGCATCACGACGGCCAGCGCATTGCGCATAAAGACCAGCCCAAGCGCGATGACAGCGACAACCATGATCATCGGCCGCGGGTTGTAGCCCCAGCGGTACGGATCGAAATACGTCAGGCCCAGCGTGGCCGGGTACAAAGTCAGTGCCAGCGCAGCGAACACCAACAGCATCAGCCCGCGCCTGGACACTGCCATCGGCCTGAGCACACCCAGTCGCTGCAGGGTCAGCCAGCCCAGCAGCACCAGGCTGCTGATGGCCAGGTCATCGGTCAGGCTGCGGGCATAGGACGCCATCGACAGCCCGTCGATCGAGATCACACTCACTAGCGAGACGGCAGCCAACAGGCCGCAGCGCCACCATAACGATGCGGTCAAGGGCGCCAACAGCACAAACAGGGTCCAGGCAAATGCCAGATGAGCCAATCCCAACGCGATCATAAAAGTTGCTCCGCCAGCCAGGCCTCGTTGAAGCTGACATGCTTGATGAAGGTGTTATTCCACGAGTAGACCAGGTGATACAGGCCGTCCGGGCTGCGGATGAAGTACGGGTATTCGTATTCGAAGTCGCAGCCCTGGGGCGAGCAGACGCGCTGGTCCAGATTGCTCAGAAACGCCTCTTCCATCGGTTGACGCAGGGCGCCACTGGAACTGCGGAAGCCCTCGCCGATCACCTCCTTGTATGCTTCGAGGGTAAACGGTGTGCCCAGCGGATTGGGCGACTTGTCGAAATCCATCAGTGGCCTCCAGACGTTCATCTCCTCGTCAGTACCGTACAGACTGAGTTTAAAGCGCCCCTCGCGCAGGTCGTTGAGCGCCACGAGCAGCCCCTTGCCTGGCACACCGACCGCAGCCAGCGAAGAATTGGGGTTGCTCGGGGTCAACGGATACGGCTCGCTCCAGCTCTGCCCGCCGTCTTCGGTGCGGCTGGCCAGCACCCGGTGGAACGTCTCACCGGCATAGCGCAACAAGGCCACGGCGCGCTGCCCGTCCAAAGGCACGACGGTGGGCTGCAGGGAATTGTTGCCACGGCTGATGCGAAACTTGTCGATCACTTCACCGTCGGCGCTCAGGTACAGGTATTCGGCAAACTTGCCGAGAAACTCATGATAGACCGGCAGGCCGATCGAACCGTCGGCATGAAACACCGGCGCGCCGCGCACCAGCGTACTGATGTTCAGAAACGGGGTTGTCACCAGTTGCCACGGCGGCGACCAGCTGGAGCCCATGTCGCTGGAGACCATGGCGTTGACCGTACTGCCCGCCCAGCCGCCGACCGAGACTGAAACGTAGAACAGCCACAGGCGATTGTCCGGAGCCAGGGCGATCACCGGATTGCCCAGTTTGCGGATGTATTTACCAGTGCCCGACTGGGTGGAATCACGGGTTGCCAGCACCTGCTCGCCGCCCCACTCACCACTGGCCGCGTCGAAGCGCGAGGTGCGTATTTCAACGTCGCCCGCGCCCTCGCGAGAACCGGCGAACCACACCGACATCAGGTCGCCGCCGGGCAATGCCGTCACGGCCGAGGAATGCACGAAGTCGTCCAGATCGGAAGACGCGAAACGCGAAATGTAGGACGCCTTGGGCGCCACGCTTTCAGCGCCAACCGGCGCGGGGCTGAGCGCGAACGGCGCAATACGGTGCTGTGGATGGCTGAGCCACGCACTGAGAAAAATCGCCACAACAATCAGGCCTGCGCTCCATGCAGCCAGGTTTCGGGAAATAAAACGCATCGGGAGGCATCACTGTAAAGAGGAACAAAGGTGTGGTTTCAGCGATGGCGATCTTCGGGCAACGGGCGTCGCTTGCCTGTCAGCATCGACAAGGGCAGGTTGTCACGCACCTGAACGCTTTCGAAGATGGCGGCGGCCATGTGCAGCACCACCAAGGCACACAAAGTGTTGGCGAGAATTTCGTGGATGTCCTGCGGCCAGTCGGCGCCCCACAGGGCATCGACTTCTTCCATCAGAAAACCGGTCAGGCCCATGCCGAAGATCAGCACCATCATGAGTACCATGACCAACGCGCCGAGCGGGGAATGGCCGAGCCGATGCATCGGCCGCCGGTCGATCAGCGAGCGGATGTGCGCACGCAGGCGCGCCGGATGTGGCCAGAAATCGCTCCAGCGTGCACTGCGCGGCCCGATGAATCCCCACACCACGCGCACCGCCAGCCAGGCAACCGCGTAATAGCCCAGCCAGATGTGCCAGTCACCACCTGCTTCATTGAAGAAATAATTGGCAACGAAGACACCCGCGATCGAGACATGAAACAGCCTGACCAGCGGGTCCCACAGGCGCAGGGAAACACGGCTCATTACTTGGTCTCGGTCTTCACCGCTTTACCCGTCACCGGATCGTGATAGATCTCGACCTTGCGCTTGTCCTTGTCGAAACCATAGATTTCGTAGCAGTTGCCGTCAGTCACCTTGAACTTGCTGATCTCGTAACCCTGAGCCTTGAGTTGCTCCTGGAATTTGGCCTGATCCTGCCATTGGGACTTGTCAGCCGTGGTGCATTGCGGGCCGGCAAGTGCCAGCGGGCTGGCCAGACACAAGGAAATCAGCAGGACTTTACGCATGACAAATACTCGCAAGCAGTTAAGGAGCGCCTACTGTGCGAAACGAATCTTAGGAAAAGCTTAATACGTAATAGCTCGTAACATCTTCCCGGACACACGGCACTTCGCGCTGCTGCCTGCTGACGGCATCATGGCGCCCTTCCCCACACTCACCGGTCAAAGCCCTATGCGCCTGCTTCTCGTCGAGGATGATCGAGCCATTGGTCAAGGCATCCGCGTGGCCCTGAATACCGAGGGCTATACCCTCGACTGGCTAGAGGACGGGCTGAGCGCGCTGCACGCCCTGCGCAGCGAGCCATTCGACCTGTTGCTGCTCGACCTTGGACTGCCGCGCATGGATGGCCTGGACCTGCTGCGCCAGTTGCGCGCCGAAGCACTTACCTTGCCGGTACTGATCCTGACCGCACGCGACGGGACTGCCGACCGTATTGCTGGTCTGGATGCCGGCGCGGACGACTACCTGATCAAGCCATTCGACGTCGATGAACTGAAAGCCCGGGTCCGCGCCCTGCTCAGGCGCAGCCAGGGCCGTGCGCAACCGCTGCTGGAACACGCCGGCATCAGCCTCGACCCGGCGTCGCAACAGGTCAGTTTTCAGGGCAGCGAAGTACCGATGACGCCGATGGAATACCAGTTGCTGCATCAACTGATGATCCGTCCCGGCAAGGTGGTCACCCGCGAGCGCTTGTCCAATACCCTGTACGGCTGGCAGGACAAGGTCGAAAGCAACACGCTGGAGGTGCTGATTCACAACCTGCGCAAGAAACTGTCCACCGAGCTGATCCGCACCGTGCGCGGTGTCGGCTACCTGCTGGAGCTCAAGGCATGACCTCGGTACGCGCGCGTATTCTGATCCCGGTACTGATGCTGTTGCTGCTCGGCGACCTGACGATCAGCCTGCTCGCCCTGCGCGACAGCCATCACGAAATCGAAGAAGTCTACGATGCACAACTGGCCCAGAGCGCGCGTCTGCTGCAGGGTGTGCTACGTCAGCGCGCAGCGGGTGAGCAGGATCTCGACAAGCTGTATCAGGCGTTCGATCAGGCCATGAGCCGGGTTGGCACCAGCGGCGTGGCCCACCCCTACGAAACCCGGCTGACCTTTCAGGTCTGGCGTACCTCGGGCGAGCTGCTGGTGCGCTCGGCCGAAGCCCCGCTGCTCAGCGCACCTCCCGCAACCGAAGGCTCCCACGACTTAGTCGAAAACGGGCACGAGTGGTGCGGCTTTCTCCTCGCCGATCCACAGCAGGGTTTTCTGATCTGGGTGGGTGAGCGCGATGACGTACGCCAAGACCTGATTCAGCGCATTGTCAGTCACACGCTGTGGCCGGCGCTGATCGGTGTGCCGCTGCTGGTGGTCGCGATCTGGCTGGCCATCGGCTGGGGCCTGCGCCCGCTGCAATCAATGGCCAGAGTTATCCGCAAGCGCGATGCCGAGAGCCTGGAACCGCTTGATGTAACGCCCCTGCCCAAAGAACTGGAGCCCATGCAGTACGCGCTCAACCGCCTGCTGACCCAGATCGAAAGTGTGCTGGAACGCGAGCGACGCTTCATCGCTGACGCGGCCCACGAATTGCGCACGCCGCTGACCATCCTGCGTATCCACGCGCAGAACGCGCGCCAGGCCGAAACCCCGGAGCAACGCCTGGAAGCGCTGGACTTTCTCGTGCATGGCGTCGACCGCGCCGCCCGCCTGGCCAGTCAGCTATTGACCATGGCACGCCTGGAACCGCGCCTTGAAGTCAGTCAGTTAAAGACCTTCGAGCTGAACACGCTGGTACGCGAGGAAATGGCCGAACTCACGCCGCTGGCACTGGAGAAGCGCGTCGATCTGGTATTTGAAGAAGGCGAGGATTGCGTGATCCGCAGCGACCCGGCAGCCATCACCATTGCCCTGCAGAACCTGCTGACCAATGCGCTGAATTTCGCCCCGACCGCCAGCGAGATTCGCGTTGCCCTGCACGCCCAGGAAGATGGCAGCGCGCACCTGTCGGTCGAAGACGCTGGGCCTGGTATCGACGAACAGCAGAAGGCTCGCCTGTTCGAACGCTTCTACAGCCAGGGTCACAGCAACGGCGCAGGACTGGGGCTGGCGATCGTCGACATGATCGTACGCAAACTGGAAAGCAGCCTGCACCTGCGCAACTCGGCGCAGGGCGGACTGTGTGCAGAGCTGCGCATCAAGAGCAGGACGAGCTGAACCCTGCCTGGCTCAAAGCACCACGCGCAGGCATTGCCCGGCGTGATACAGGGTGAAACCCGCGTCGTAGGCCAGACTGCGCAGCGAACTGCCCGAAACCTTTTTACCGCTTGAAAAGCTCACCGGCAGCGCAGCTGCGTCGTTGCTCAGCAGGTAATCGGCAAAGCATTTGCCCACCAGTGTCCCGGTGGTCACCCCCCGGCCATTGAAACCGGTCGCCGCCAGCAAGCCTGGCGCAGGTTCGAAGAGGCGCAGCAAGTGGTCCGGCGTGAAGCCGATGCGCCCGGTCCAGGTGCTCTGCCACTCGACCCGGCCCAGTTGCGGAAAGTAATGCTGCTGGACGCGATCCGCCCACTGACGAATGAACCACAGCGGATAATTGCCGGCGTTACCCAGACTGCCCAGCAGCAGGCGCCCATGAGCGTCGCGACGAATATTGCTGAGCACCGTACGCGTGTCCCACGAACCCTGCCCGCCGCGCAGAATCTGCGCCTGCTCGGCACCGCTGAGTGGCTGCGAAGCGACCTGATAGTAATAACCAGCGAAGATGTGATCCTTGATGTCGGTCCACTCGCCCTCTGTGTAGGCATTGGACGCGATGATTACTTTCTCGGCGCGCACACTGCCCGCAGCAGTAAAGACCTTCCAGCCATCAGCGGTGCGTTGCAAACCGTTGACAGGAGAATCACCGAATACTTGCCCACCCTGCGCTACCACGTTAAGCGCCATGCCCGAGACATAAGCCATCGGGTTCACCGTGCCTGCGCGATGATCGAGCAAGGCGCCGCTTACCTTGTCGGTGCCACAGGCGTCTTCGCAGGGTTTGCCGGTCAGCAATTCAACGTTGGCACCACGCCGTTGCCACTGTGCGGCACGGCTACGCAGATCAGCCAGACCCTTGGCGTTGTGCGCCATGTGCAGGTTGCCGGTGCGGGTGTCCTGACAATCGATGCGGTACTTGTCGATGGTCGCGAACACCAGTGCCGGCGCCGCGCCCAACGCGCCATTCAATCGGCTGGCCTCGACACTGCCCAGTACCTTGTCCAGTTGATCGGGCGCCACCCAGGTCCCGGCATTCACCAGACCGACGTTGCGTCCGGAACCGCCATGCCCGACCTGATGCGCTTCGACCACGCACACCGACTTGCCGCCTTCCAGCAAGCGCAACGCCGCCGACAGACCGGTGAACCCGGCGCCGATGATGCACACGTCGGCGCTCCGCTCACCGCTCAGGGCCGGGCTGACCGGGCGTTGCGGAGTCAATTGTTCCCACAGACAGCCTTCAGCAAACTGCACCATCGAAAAGCTCCAGCAATGTCGGCAATAAGCGCCCGGTTCACATCAGTCGAAAACGATGCCCTGAGCCAGCGGCAACTCGCGGGAGTAGTTGACGGTATTAGTCTGCCGGCGCATGTAGGCGCGCCACGAATCGGAGCCGGATTCGCGCCCCCCACCGGTTTCCTTCTCGCCACCAAATGCCCCGCCGATTTCCGCACCGCTGGTGCCGATATTGACGTTGGCAATACCGCAATCGCTGCCCGCGGCACTCTGGAAAGCCTCGGCCTCACGCAGGTCGGTAGTGAAAATGCACGACGACAGGCCCTGCGGCACTTCGTTGTTCAGGCGCAGGGCCTCTTCGAAGTCATCGTAAGCCAGCACGTAGAGAATCGGCGCGAAGGTTTCGTGACGCACGACTTCGCTCTGGCCAGGCATTTCGGCAATGGCCGGCGTGACGTAGTAGCCGTTCGGGTATTTGTCCTGCAACTGACGCTCGCCACCAAACACTTGGCCGCCTTCGTCGCGGGCCTTGGTCAGCGCGTTCTGCATGGCCGAAAACGCTTGCTGGTCGATCAGCGGGCCGATCAGATTGCCTTCGCGCGGATCACCGACGCGCACCTTGGCGTAAGCTGCCTTGACGCGGGCGACCACTTCGTCCTTGATCGAGCGGTGCACAATCAGGCGGCGCAACGTGGTGCAACGCTGACCGGCGGTGCCTACCGCACTGAACAGAATGCCGCGCACGGCCAGGTCCAGATCGGCGCTCGGGGCCAGAATCATCGCGTTGTTGCCGCCCAGCTCCAGAATGCTGCGCCCGAAACGGGCGGCGACACGCGGCCCGACTTCACGGCCCATGCGGGTGCTGCCGGTGGCGCTGATCAGTGGCACGCGAGGGTCGTCGACCAGCGCTTCACCGGCGTCACGATCACCGATCACCAGTTGCGCCAGTGCTGCCGGCGCGTCACCGAAAATCTTCAGCGCCTTGTCGAACAGCGCCTGACAGGCCAGTGCCGTCAGCGGAGTCTTTTCCGAAGGCTTCCAGATCACCGGGTTGCCGCAGACCAGCGCCAGCGTGGTGTTCCAGGCCCAGACCGCAACCGGAAAGTTGAACGCGCTGATCACGCCGACCACACCCAGCGGGTGCCAGGTTTCGCGCATGTGATGACCGGGACGCTCGGAGGCGATGGTCAGGCCGTACAACTGACGCGACAGACCGACGGCAAAGTCGCAGATGTCGATCATTTCCTGCACTTCACCCAGACCTTCCTGAGTGATCTTGCCGGCCTCGACCGATACCAGTTCGCCCAGATCAGCCTTGTGCTCACGCAGCACTTCACCAAAGATCCGCACCAGCTCGCCACGCCGTGGGGCCGGTACTGTGCGCCACTTTAGAAACGCATTGTGGGCGCTGTCGATACGCGCCACGACCTGTGCCTTGTCTTCAAGCGTAACCGAGGCAATCCGGCTGCCATCAATCGGGGTGTAAACCGGATAGTCCCCTTGTGTGTGGGCACTGTTCGCCACGCCCAGACGTGCTAATAACTCGGCAACCATGTTGATTCTCCTGTCATGAACCCGGTGGAAATCATCGATGATCTCAGTATCAAGCTACTCAGGGTCGGGTTACAAACGACGTTTTTGAAAAATATGATTCCTTTTAGGAATGAACTCCTGATCGTTAATAGCCATAAAACCCCTTACATCGGGAATTATTGGAATGACCCGGTGATTTTATTTCGTTTGCGAGCGCGGCCCGATGTTTGTTTGGATAAGGCCATCATGATCACCCGGAGTCAGGGCCAGGCCGATGAGCGAACACATCAGCGAATCCATTTCGTTTGTCCACAACATGACGCTGTCCCACGGCCGCAACGCCGAAGTCTGGGACACCACCGGCAAGCGCTATATCGACTTTGTCGGCGGCATCGGGGTGCTCAATCTGGGGCACTGCAACCCGCAGGTGGTCACGGCCATTCAGGATCAGGCGGCAAAGCTGACCCACTATTGCTTTAACGCCACGCCTCATGACCCGTATATCCGCTTCATGCAGCAGCTCACGCAGTTCGTACCGGTCAGTTACCCCCTCAGCGGCATGCTCACCAACAGCGGTGCGGAAGCGGCCGAAAATGCACTGAAGATCGTACGCGGCGCCACCGGCCGCACGGCGGTCATCGCCTTTGACGGCGGCTTTCACGGCCGAACGCTGGCGACCCTGAACCTCAACGGCAAGGTAGCGCCCTATAAACAGAAAGTCGGCGTGCTGCCCGGTCCGGTCTTTCACATGCCGTTCCCCAGCAAGGACAACGACGTGTCCACCGAGCAGGCGCTCAAGGCCATGGACCGGCTGTTCAGCGTCGAGATCGACGTCAATGACGTGGGCTGCATCATCTTCGAACCGGTTCAGGGCGAAGGCGGTTTTCTGGCCATGCAGCCGGACTTTGCCCAGGCACTGCGAGCGTTCTGCGATAAACACGGCATCGTGCTGATCGCCGATGAAATCCAGTCCGGCTTCGGCCGTACCGGGCAGCGTTTTGCGTTCAGTCGTCTGGGCATCGAGCCGGATCTGATTCTGCTGGGCAAAAGTATTGCGGGCGGCATCCCGCTGGGCGCGGTGGTAGGTCGCAAGCAGTTGCTGGACAACCTGCCCAAGGGCGGCCTGGGCGGCACGTATTCCGGTAACCCGATCGGCTGCGCAGCGGGCCTCGCGTCACTGGCGCAGATGACCGATGCCAACCTATCCAGCTGGGGCGAGCAGCAGGAACACGCCATCGTTTCACGCTATGAAGCCTGGCGGGCGAGCAAACTGTCGCCGTATCTGGGCAGGCTGACCGGTGTTGGCTGCATGCGCGGTATCGAACTGATCACGCCGGAGGGCGAGCCCGGCACCCGACAGCTCGCCGAGCTGCTGAGCTTGGCCAGGGACGCCGGGCTGCTGCTGATGCCCAGCGGCAAGTCGCGGCACATCATCCGCCTGCTGATCCCGCTGACCATCGAGCCCGACGTGCTGCACGAAGGGCTGGATATTTTCGAGCGCTGCCTGGCAGCGCTGGCTTGAACCCGTACGGAGAAAACACCCTGATGAGCACAGCACGCTTTGCCGACCCGGACCAGATCCGCGCGGGCTTTTCTCGCGCCATGTCGCAGATGTACAAGCACGAAGTGCCGCTGTACGGCACGCTGATGGCGCTGGTGAGTGAAGTCAACGAACAGGTCATGAACCATGACAGCAGTGTGCTGGACAGTTTGCTCCAGACCGGTGAAATCCAGCGCCTGGACATGGAACGGCACGGTGCAATCCGCGTCGGCACGGCACAGGAACTGGCCACCCTCGCCCGCCTGTTCGCGGTCATGGGCATGCAGCCGGTGGGTTACTACGACCTGAGCGCGGCCGGCGTGCCGGTTCACTCCACCGCCTTTCGCGCCGTGCATGAGCAGGCGCTGCAGGTCAGTCCGTTTCGCGTGTTCACCTCGTTGCTGCGTCTGGAACTGATCGAAAGCGACAGCCTGCGTGAGTTCGCCGGTCAGGTGCTGGGCAAACGCAGTATCTTCACGCCCGGCGCCCTGGCGTTGATCGACAAGCATGAAGCAGACGGCGGCTTGAACGAAACCGATGCGGCCGAGTTCATTCAGCAGGCGCTGGAAACCTTTCGCTGGCACAACACGGCGACCGTTTCGCTGGACGACTACCAGAAGCTGAACACTCAGCATCGACTGATCGCCGATGTGGTGGCGTTTCGAGGTCCGCACATCAACCACCTGACGCCACGCACGCTGGACATTGATGCGGTTCAGGCCGGTATGCCCGGCAAAGGCATCACACCCAAGGCGGTGGTCGAGGGGCCGCCACGTCGCCAGTGCCCGATTCTGCTGCGCCAGACCAGCTTCAAGGCGCTGGAAGAACCGATTGCCTTCATGGGCCAGGGTGGCAGTCAGTCGGGCAGCCACTCGGCACGCTTCGGCGAGATCGAACAGCGTGGCGCTGCACTGACCCCCAAAGGTCGCGAGCTGTATGACCGGCTGCTGAACGAGGCCCGAGACGCGCTGGGTGAGTTCCCCAATGAGGCGAATGCCCTGCGCTATGCCGAGCTGCTGGAAAACACGTTCGAGGCGTTTCCGGACAGCCACGCTGAAATGCGCAGGCAGGGCCTGGCCTACTTCCGCTATTTCCCGACCGAATCAGGTATTACCGAGCGTGCATCCGGCAGTCTGGAGCAGCTTGTCGAAGCAGGTCACGTGCGCTTCGAGCCACTGGTGTACGAAGACTTTTTGCCGGTCAGTGCGGCGGGCATTTTCCAGTCCAACCTGGGCGATAACGCACAGGCGCACTACGCGACGAATTCGAATCAGCAGGATTTCGAGCAGGCACTGGGACGCGGGACGCTCAACGAACTGGACCTGTATGCCGACACCCAGCGGCGCTCACTGGAGGAATGCGCCAGGGCGCTGGAACTGAGCAGTCCCGCCTACTGATTAGTGAGAGCGACAGGGGCTGCACGATAGTTGAGATCATCGTTCCTCACGCTCCAGCGTGAGAATGCAGTTCACGACGCTCTGCGTCGCCAAGAGGACGCGGAGCGTCCAGAACGGCATGACGACGCGGAGCGTCGCACGATAGTTGAATTATCCGTACACACCGACGCGGGACGTCAGCACGAAGTTGAGACTATCGTTCCTCACGCTCCAGCGTGGGAATGCAGTTCACGACGCTCTGCGTCGCCAAGAGGACGCGGAGCGTCCAGAACGGCATGACGACGCGGAGCGTCGCACGATAGTTGAATTATCCGTACACACCGACGCGGGACGTCAGCACGAAGTTGAGACTATCGTTCCTCACGCTCCAGCGTGGGAATGCAGTTCACGACGCTCTGCGTCGCCAAGAGGACGCGGAGCGTCCAGAACGGCATGACGACGCGGAGCGTCGCACGATAATCGGATTGTCCGTGCAGATCGACGCAGAGCTTCGGCACGGAGTTGAGACTATCGTTCCTCACGCTCCGCGTGGGAAAGCAGGTCTCGACGCTCTGCGTCACAAAAGAGGACGCGGGGCGTCACATTCCCTTAGCGTTCTGCGTTCTGTTTAAAGCAACGATAAATAAAATTCGCAATATTGGTGTGCAACCTCGTGCTATGCATACTGCGATTGCGTGTGGACAGCAAAGTGCCGTATTCAAAGGCTCATCCCTTCAAATAGCGCACCCGGTGATCCCCTTGCAAAGGCTCGAAGCAGCCTGGGTCTGGATCACATTCAGACCTCATAAAAATACCTGGCCGGATAACGGTCTCCATGACTTCATGGACTTTTCAACGCTGCCCTGGCGCTTCACCGCGCCGACCTGAAAAACAGAATAACGATTGATAAGGCCTGAAAAAGGCCATTCAGCAGGCAAGGGGATCATCATGCAAAACTCACACGCTGCAGTGTCGGGTGACAATCAGGCCGTTTCATCGACGGTGAAACTGTATGTCTGGGCCGCCATTATCCTCATCATTGCCGAAATGATCGGTGCCATCAGTATCCCGCTGGGCCCCGGCAAAGTGGTGCTGTTACCGATGGTCTGGGCGCTGCTGCTGGGCGCGATGATCGGCCTTGCCAGTCGCCGTATGCCAGGCACCATTGGTATCGACCACGGTACGCAATTGCGCTCGGCCTCCATCCTGCAACCTGCCCTGCTGATTTTCATCGCCAAGCTCGGCCTGGTGGTCGGCGGCTCGCTGCCGGTGGTGTTCGCTTCCGGATGGGCGCTGATGTTTCAGGAGTTCGGCCACTTCGTCGGCACCGTGGTGCTCGGTCTGCCGGTGGCGTTGATGCTCGGTATCAAGCGCGAAGCCATCGGTGCGACCTTCTCGGTCGGCCGTGAACCAAGCCTGGCAATCATCGGCGAACGCTATGGCATGGACTCTCCGGAGGGTCGCGGTGTATTGGCCGAATACCTGACGGGCACCCTGTTCGGCGCGCTGTTCATTGCGATTGTCGCCGGGTTTATCGCCAGCCTGGGGATCTTCCATCCCAACTCGCTGGCGATGGGCTCAGGGATCGGCTCGGGCAGCATGATGGCCGCCGCTGCCGGGGCGATTGCCGCGCAACAGACACCAGAAGTCGCCAAGGAAGTCATGACTCTGGCGGCAGCCTCGAACCTGATCACCACCACCATCGGCACCTACTTCACCCTGTTCATCTCCCTGCCACTGGCGGTCTGGGGCTACCGTGTGCTCGAGCCGCTGATCGGCCGCACCACCAAGGCGTCCATGAGCGAGGAAGGTCTGCGCCACAGCGACGTGTCGCTGGAGGTGCCGGAGCTGGGCTGGTCGGGCAAGATCAGTGCCTGGCTGGCGGCGGGTGCACTGGCGCTGATTGCCAACTATGTCGGCTACAAGACCCTGTCAGCCGATGCCCTCACCGGTATGGGCATCATGATTTTCTGCGCCTTCGCGGGTGAGGTGCTGTGCAACCTGCTTCGCCGCAAGATCCCCGCGGTGTGCATGGTGTCGCTGGTAGCAATGTTCCTGACCTCGCCGGCCTGCCCCTGGGCCGCCGAGATTGCGCGAGTCACCAGCTCGATCAACCTGCTGGCGGTCATTACCCCGATGCTGACCTTCGCCGGCCTGTCGATTGCCAAGGACCTCCCGGCCTTCCGCCGCCTGGGCTGGCGGATTGTGCTGGTGTCGTTCCTGGCCAACTTCGGTACGTTCATTGGCGCGGTATTGATCGCCGAGCTGTTTCATTGATTCGCACCGAATGATTCGGATCGAATCAGCCCAGCGCCTCGTTCACCAGCCAGTCATGCACTGCGCGACGTGACGGGGTGCTGAGCGCCCCTTCGCGATAGGCCAGCACGTATTTCTTTCTGGCCTTTATCGGATGGCCGAACGGCACGATCAGCAAGCCCTGCTCCAGCTCATCGGTGATCAGCGCCTTGCGTGCAATGGCCACGCCCATACCCATACGCGCGGCGTCGATGGTCAGATGATTACGATTGAACGTGTGGCCGCGACGCACGTCGATGCCATCGGCACCGATGGCCGTCAGGTAGAACTCCCACTCCGCATATTCATAGCTGCCGCGCCAGGCGGTGATGTCGTGCAGCAACGGGAAGTGCACCAGCTGACTGGGCGTATCCAGCGGCGGCTTGCCTACCAGCAGGTCTGGCGAGCAGACCGCAAACAGCTCCTCCTCCAGCAAGGGCGTAGTCGACAACCCCGGATAGCTGCCGTCGTTCAGGTCGATGGCCAGATCGAAATCGTCATCACGCAACGACCCGCTGCTGTCCTCGGCAATGATCCGCAACTGGATGTCCGGAAACGCTGCCTGCAAGCGTGGCAGGCGCGGCATCAGCCATTTGCTCAGGAATGATGGAATGCAGCGCAGCTTGAACACCCCGCCGATACGCCCGGAATACAGCAGGCGCAGTTCTTCGCTGATACGGCTCTGCACTTCGTTGGCGACCACCGCCAGACGCTGACCTTCCGCGGTCAGCTCAAGCCCGCGCCCGACCCGGTGAAACAGCGCAAAGCCCAGGCGCTCCTCGAGCTGGCGCATCTGCTGACTGATCGCGCCGGGGGTGACGTGCAATTCTTCCGCGCAGCGGGTGAAGGACAGGTGACGGGCCGCGCAGGCGAACACCTGTAGCCAGGCGTGCATCTGTGCGTTGAAGATTCTGCTCATTGAAGAGTTCCGCTAAAGCGTTGCATAGCAACAATCGTTTGTCGTTTCGACAGCCGAAGCCAAAGATGAGTAACAGAAAAAGGGGAATACCAAATTCCCGTGCATCATCTCACCTGAAGGACCTTCGTGATGGCTATCAGCGTCTTCGACATGTTCAAAATCGGCATCGGGCCGTCCAGTTCCCACACCGTAGGGCCAATGCGCGCCGGTGCGCTGTTCGTGACCGAGCTGCGCAACCACAACCGGTTGCACAGCGTAGAACGGATCGAGGTGCGATTGTACGGTTCTCTGTCGGCCACGGGCATCGGTCACGGCAGCGATCGCGCAACAGTCATGGGCCTGATGGGTGAGTGGCCGGATCAGATCGACCCTAGCCAGGTCAACCAGCGCATCGACGCACTGCGTGCCGATAACCAGCTGATGCTGGCGGGCGAACAGGCCATCACCTTCGTCTGGGAGCGGGACATGTGCCTGCTCGATGAAAGCCTCCCCTACCACCCCAACGGCATGACCCTGTGTGCCTACGGCAAGAACGGCGAACTTTACGAGCAGACCTACTATTCGGTGGGCGGCGGTTTTGTGATCGACGCCGAACAGGCCGCCAGCGGCGTGCTGGACAACGACACAACCGTCCTGCCCTATGATTTTTTCAGCGGCGCGCAGTTGCTCAAGCTGTGCAAGACCCACGGCATGAGCATTTCCGAACTGATGATGGCCAACGAGAAGGTCTGGCGCAGCGAGGAAGAAATCCGCGAGAAGATCATGGTGATCTGGGCCGCGATGCGCGCCTGCGTCGACAAGGGCCTGGTGGAAACCGGCATCCTGCCCGGTGGCCTGAACGTGCGGCGGCGTGCCTACCGCCTGCATCAGAACCTGCAGAACCTCGATAACCCCAACGTGATCGGCTCGACGCTGAGCGCCATGGAATGGGTCAACCTTTTCGCCCTCGCGGTCAACGAAGAAAACGCCGCAGGCGGGCGCATGGTGACGGCGCCCACCAACGGCGCGGCTGGCATCGTGCCCGCCGTGCTGCACTACTTCATGAAATTCAAACCCACGGCCAATGACGATGACGTGGTGCGCTTTTTCCTGAGCGCCGCTGCGGTCGGCATTCTGTGCAAGAAAAACGCCTCGATTTCCGGTGCCGAAGTCGGTTGTCAGGGTGAGGTAGGATCGGCCTGCGCGATGGCCGCCGCCGGTCTGGCAGAGATCCTCGGCGCAACGCCCGAGCAGGTGGAGAACGCTGCCGAGATTGGCCTGGAGCATAATCTGGGGCTGACCTGCGATCCTGTCGGCGGGCTGGTGCAGATCCCCTGCATCGAGCGCAACGCGATTGCTGCCGTGAAGGCCATCAATGCCGCCCAGATGGCCCTGCGCGGCGACGGCGAGCATCACATCTCGCTGGACCACGCCATCCGCACCATGCGCGACACCGGCGCCGACATGCACGACAAATACAAGGAAACCTCACGCGGCGGCCTGGCGGTCAACCTGATCGAGTGCTGATGGGCGCAGGCGTTTACTGATTCAACAGTGTCGAGCCCGAATAGAGGATCCCGCCCAGCGCGATCAGCAGCAAGGTCACGCTGGAGGCGACTTCGATCTTGCGCTTGTACTTCAAGGCCAGTTTCTGGCGCATCAGGAAGATATAGGCGAACAGGATAGACAGATCAATGATGATCCACAGCAACGACAACAAGGCGATGCTGCCCTTGAACGATTCGGTGACGTGAATGAACTGCGGGAAAAACGAGACGAAGAAGATGATGTCCTTCGGATTGGAAATTCCGACCAGAAAACCGGTCACCAGCCCGCTGTGCCTGCTATGCGCAGGCATCGGCGCTGGCGCTGTTTCAGGCCGCGACGGGGCGTAACGCAACGCCTGTTCCAGCGCCTGCACCGACAGGTAAGCGATGAAGAAACAGCCCACCAGGCTGATCCAGTTGAGCATGCTTACGCTCACCGACAGTGTTCCCGTCAGAATCAATGCCGCGACCAACACCAGCACCAGTGACGCCCAGTTGGTGCCCAGCGCCGTCAACATCGCGCGTTTCGGCCCGCACGCCAGGCTGGTGTTGACGATCAGTGCCACCACCGGACCAGGGGTGATGATCAGCATGAACACGCTGAACATGTAGATCAGCAGCAACGATATATCCATGGGTACTCAACGCTCGTTCAAATGGTCAGTCTTGTCGACTTTGATGTGCAGAGGACAACGGGACAGTGAAAGCCCGCCTTCTTCATACAGTTGATATTGCTTCCATTCCAGGCTGCTACGGTCGCCGAAAAAACCCAGCGTGTCGGGTACCACGCCGTTGTTGTAATCGGCGATTCGCTGGCGAATCTTTTCCCTGACCTTGCGACCACTTTCCGTCTCGGCGCTTGCCACCTCGTCAAAGTTCTCCCGAGGGTTGACCACAAACACAATGTGCCCACCCAGCGAACGGCTTTTCATCGCGCTGTGACGGGGAAAGCTCATGTTGATGAACATCGGCAGTCCGGCGAAGTGATAGGTCCACTCGAACACTTCAGGGTCTGTGCAGGCGTTGGCCGGCCAGGGTGATCGGTCACCTTCATGTAAATGTTGCAGGGTGGCCCAGGCATAGGCCTGTTCTTCGGCCAGGCTGTTGAAATCGGTTTTCTCGAAAATGACAATCAACGGGTTGAACAGGCGATCTTCAAGTGGTGTGTCATTAACGAACTTCACGTACGCTTCCATGCCGTCACGTAGCGCTTGTTGCTCATTCTCACAGGGGATGAACAGCAGCAGACAACTTCCGGACTTGTTGGCACGGCGTCCAAACAGACAAGGGAAGCCCTTGTCACTCAGCACCTGCTCGAACTGCCTGTAAGCCTGAACCCGCCAGCCCATTTCCAGGGCGGTGTCACTTTCCAGCAAATGTCTTACAACAGATTGGCGCAACAGCTTTTCGGACTTGGGCAGCATATTCCCTCACGCACGCAGCAGATAAGAACACCGCCTTATTGTTTGATTTTTACGACAGTGGACGAGCCGGCGATTCTGACCGGAGACGCGTGCGCGGAAAAATGGAAAAAGGTGTAACCTACTATGACAAATAATCATGGTTAGTTATCACATGACTGAACGTATACCGCCTCTTTACGCGCTGAGAGCCTTTGAAGTAGCGGCCCGATCATGCTCATTTACGCGTGCTGCGCAGGAGCTATCTCTTACCCAGAGTGCCATCAGCCGTCATATTCGTACCCTGGAAGAAACCCTTGGCTGTCGATTGTTCGAACGCAATGGCCCGCGGCTTTCGCTCAGTGACGAGGGCCGGCGGCTGTCCAGCCAGCTCAAGATCGGCTTCCGGATTATCGAGGACGCTTGCCAGCCCTTCCGGGGTCAGGGCGCGAATCTGCGCCTCAAATCACCGTCCACCCTGACCATGCGCTGGCTGCTGCACGCGCTGGAGTCCTTCAAAAAGCCTGCGCCCGCCCTGCCGGTTCAGCTGTCCAGCGTGTGGATGGACTTTGATAGCGTGGACTTCTATTCGGAGCCTTTCGACTGCGCGATTCTGCTGGGCAATGGCAACTTTGGTGCCGAGGTGGAAACCTGCAAGCTGTTCGATGAGTGGCTGATCCCGATCTGCTCGGCAGACACGTTAGGCGACCAGCCGTGGGGAACAGAGAGGCTGCAGGCCGCTGAACTTATCCATCCGTCCAGCGACCGCCGCGACTGGCGGCGCTGGCTGAACCGGATGGACCTCTCCGGTCAGGTGACGTTGAGCAAAGGCAAGGTGTTCGACACGCTTGATCAGGGCATTACCGCCGCGGTCAGAGGGCACGGTGTGTCGATTGGCGATCTGTTTCTAGTCGCTGATGACCTGAACGAAGGCCAGGTTTTTCTGCCGTTCAACTCGGCGGTTGGCACCGGAGATGCCTATTACCTGGTCTGGCTGCAGGACAGCTTTAAGCGCCAGCGAGTACTGGAACTGCGCGACCACCTGCTGACCTGCCTGCCGGACATATCCGGTATTGCAGTGGAATTGCTCGCGGCACCTTGACGGAGTCCGTTCCCGGTGGGAGTGAGCTTGCTCACGAAGAGGCCAGTAAATCCCATAAAAAAGGGCGTCTGGACCATTGCTTTCGTGAGCAAGCTCACTCCTACGACATATGTATGCGAGCCATTCAACTCAGCGGCAAACACTGCTCCACCAGCGAGGTCCAGACCGCAACGCCGGGTTCGATGACCTGGTCGTTGAAGTCGTAGTACGGATTGTGCAACGCCGCCGACGGCTTCTCGCCGTCGACGCCCATCCAGATGTAGGCACCCGGACAGGCATGCAGCATGAAGGCGAAGTCTTCGGAGGCCATCGACGGGTTGCAGCCCCACTGCACGTTGGCCTCGCCCACTGCAGCGACCGCTGCACGACGGATCGTGGCTGCTGCTTCGACGTGGTTTTCGGTCACCGGGTAGCCGACGTTGTAAACCAGTTCGCCGCGCACGCCGAAGGCCGTCGGCAAACGCTCGACGAACTCGCCGATCAGTCGCTGGACCTTTTCCCGCACAGGGGTTTGCAGGCAACGCACGGTGCCACGCAGCGTGGCGGTTTCCGGGATCACGTTGATCGCCTCACCGGCATTGAACTGAGTGATGCTGACCACCGCCGAGTCGAGCGGTGACAGGCGCCGGGAGACAATGGTTTGCAGCCCCAGCACCAGCTCGGCTGCGGCCACGATCGGATCATTGCCCTTGTCCGGCATGGCCGCGTGGCTGCCCTTGCCGGTCAGGGTGATTTCAAAGGTGTCGAGCGAGGCCATCATCGGACCCGGATTGATCACAACCTTGCCCGCAGGCACACCCGGCCAGTTGTGCAGGCCGTAGATGGCTTCCATCGGAAAGCGCTCGAACAGCCTGTCTTCGATCATTCGCTGTGCGCCGCCGAGGTTCTCTTCGGCAGGCTGGAAGACGAAATGCACTGTGCCGCGAAAGCGGCGAGTCTCGGCCAGATGCCTGGCGGTGGCCAGCAGGATCGCGGTGTGGCCATCGTGACCGCAGGCGTGCATGCAGCCCTTGTGGGTCGACTTGTGAACGCTGTCGCCCAGCTCCTGAATCGGCAAGGCATCCATGTCGGCACGCAGGCCGATGGTCGGCCCGTCACCATTACGCAGGGTGCCAACCACGCCAGTGCCGCCCAGACCTCGGTGGATCTCGATGCCGAAACCGCTCAGCAACTCAGCCACCTTGTCAGAGGTTTTCAGCTCCTGGAACCCCAGTTCCGGCGCGGCGTGGAGGGTGCGGCGCCACACGGTGGCTTCGTCAATCAACGTCTTTGAAATGGACATGTGCTTACTCCAGACTCGCGCCATAGCCAAAGCTGGCGGCTGGCTTGGCGGCGGTTTCGACCCAGACGCTTTTCACTTCACTGTACTCGCGCAGGGCATCCAGACCGGAAGACCGGCCATAACCACTCTCACCATAGCCGCCGAACGGCGAACTGACGTGAATCGTCTTGTAACCGTTGACCCAGAAGGTCCCCGCTCGCACTTGCTTTGCAACGCGGTGAGCGCGGCCGACATCACGGGTCCAGACACCACCGGCCAGACCGAAACGACTGTCGTTGGCGATGCGGATCGCGTCCTCTTCGTCCTTGAATGGAATCGCCACTACCACCGGGCCGAAGATTTCTTCCTGCGCGCAATACAGCGCGTTGGTGCCCGCCAGAACGGTCGGGTTGATGTAGTAACCGGGCTTTTCCGGGATCGGATCAGCGTGCTCGCCCACCAGTTTTGCGCCGTCCTTGAGCGCCTGCTCGACCATGTTTTTCACATGACTGTATTGCTTGGCGTTGTTGATCGGGCCGATCTGGGTTTCCGGATCGCTCGGGTCACCGACCTTGAACTGCGTCGCAGCCACCGCCAGGGCATTGGTGAACTTCTCGAAGATCGACTCCTGCACCAACAGGCGCGAACCTGAAACACAGCTCTGCCCGGCACCGGAGAAGATCGCAGCCTGGGCACCGCGCAAGGCGACTTCCAGGTCGGCATCGTCGAACACGATATTGGCCGACTTACCGCCCAGTTCCAGCACCGCAGGAATGCAACGCTGCGCCGCTGCCACAGCGATATGCCGGCCAGTGGCGGGTGAGCCGACGAACACCACCTTGCGAATGTCAGCCTTGGCAATAAACGCCTGGCCGATGGAATGACCGAAACCGGCAATCACGTTGACCAGCCCTTTCGGCACGCCGGCACGCTCGATCAGCACGCCGACCATCAGCGAGCTGAGCGGGGTCAGTTCCGACGGTTTGAGAATGACCGCGTTGCCCGCTGCAATCGCCGGGGCGATCTGCCAGCCGCAGGTGAAGATCGGCGCATTCCAGGGCGTAATCTGCAACACCGTGCCCAGTGGTTCGTAGGTCACATAGTTCAGGTGCGTGGTCGGCACCGGGATGATTTCGCCGTGCAGCTTGTCCGCCCAACCGGCGTAATACTCGAACATCTCGGCCACTTTGAGCACTTCGACACGCGCATCGCGGATCGGCTTGTTGGCGGTCAGGGATTCAATCTGAGCGAGGTTTTCCAGCTCGTCACGAATCAGATTGCCCACCTGATACATGGCGCGGCCACGCGCCTGAGCGGTCAGTGCCCACCATTGTTGTTGTGCAGCCCTGGCGGCCTTGTCGGCCACTTCGACCAACGACTCGTCGGCATCCGGAAAACTCAGCAACAGGCTGTCGTCATGGGCATTGCGCACTTCGACGGGCGCGCCGTGACCTTCGATGAACTGGCCACCTACGTAGCTGGCGATGACACTGCGATCGCCCCAGTAAGGACGCATCAGTTCGAGGATTTTTGCAGTGCTCATCGCTTATTCTCCATGACCGTAAAGTTTGCCATCGGTGCGTTGCACGATGGCGCAGAAGTCTTCATTGTCCGCCAGGGTTTCACTGCTGGCCTGCCACAATTGTGCGACGACGCGCGACAGCGGCAGGTCCATGTCCAGGCTGTCCGCCAGATCGCTGGCCAGGCCAACGTCCTTGCGCATCAGGCCCATGGTGAAACCCGAGTCATAGGCCTTGTTGAGTACCCAGGTCGGGAACATCACTTGCGTGGCACCGCTGCGTCCGGAACCGGCATTCAGGCCCTGCAGAAGTTTTTCCGGATCGACCCCTGCACGCGCGGCCATCGCCACGGCTTCGGCAGTGCTGATCAGGTGACAGGCGGCGAGCATGTTGTTGGCGATCTTGGCGACATTGCCTGCGCCACATTGCCCGACGTGCACGCGTGTCCCGCTCATGCCTTCCAGGATTGGCATGGCGCGCGCCAGGTCGGCGTCCTCGGCACCGATGACCATCGACATGGTGCCGGTGGCTGCGCCTTTCGGGCCGCCAGACACCGGCGCGTCGATGAACGCGATGCCGTTCTTCGCCAGTTCGGTGGCGACCTTGCGGCTCATTTCCGGCGTTGACGTCGTGGTATCGACGACGATAAGGCCCTTGCGACCCACCTCGTTGATGCCACCCGCGCCGAGGCACACCGATTCCACATGCTCGGCCTTGGGCAGCGAGAGGATCAGAATGTCCACGCCTTGAATCAGTTGCGTGCGATCGGCAACCGGCTTGACGCCCTTGCTTTCGGCCTGGGCCAGCGCGGCCTGCGACAGGTCGAAGCCGCTGACATCAAAGCCCTTGCCCGCCAGCGTCGCAGCCATGCCGCCGCCCATGTTGCCCAATCCGATCACACCTGCTTTCAAAGTCATGTCTGCATCCCGATCAAAGATTTTGTACGAATTAGAGGATGACGCTGCGGGCCCTTTCGGCCTGCAATGTGCTGATGATTCGAGTATGGACAGCGCTCTCCCCTCTCAGCAATAATCCAAAAATCGAATTTATGTTGCCTTTAGCGCAACACTGGAAGCCCATGAGCCTCGTTCAAGATCGACGCATCCTGTATTTTTTCGAAGCCGTACGATTGGGCAGCGTCCGGGCTGCTGCCGACTTCCTCAACGTTGCGCCTTCGGCGGTCAGCCGTCAGATCGCGCAACTGGAACAGGAGCTGGGCTCTCCACTGCTGGAGCGTCATCGACGCGGCGTCAAACCGACCGAGGCGGGCGAAAAGGTGTTGGCCTACTACCGCCAGCGACTGACGCAGCAGGAGGTCCTGCTGGATTCGATTCAGGCTCTGAAAGGCTTGCACAGCGGCTCGGTGACGCTGGTCTCCGGAGAGGGGTTTCTGGAGAGTCTCGCGCAGCCGCTGGCCCGGTTTTCCGAGCTGTACCCCAGGATCGAACTGATCGTGAACGTGTGTGGCAGCAACGAAGTGATTCGCCAGGTGGTCGAGGATGAAGCGCACATCGGCCTGGTCTTCAACCCGGCTGCCGACCCGAAAATCCGCTCGCATGCGCATCAGCGTCAACCGGTCTGTGTGATCACCGCGCCGAATCATCCGCTGGCGGAAGAACCAGGCCCGATAAAGCTGCAGGCACTTGAAGACTACCGTGTCGCCCTGCCCGCAGTGTCTTACGGTATCCGCCAGATTCTGCTGCAAGCCGAGCACCAGTTGGGCATCACTGTGCAGCCGACGCTGACCTGCAGCACTTTCGCCATGCTCAAGCATTTCGCCATGCAGGGTGGCGTCACGCTGCTGCCGACCTTTGTCGTGGAGGAAGAAATAAAGGCCGGAACATTGCGGGCCCTGCCCTTGCAGCATGAGGTGTTCAGCACCCCGCAGACCCACCTGATCAGCCGCCTGGGCCGTCAACTGAGTGTCGGCGCCAACCGCCTGATGGGCATGCTGTTGCAGGATATGACGGCGTTCCGCAACTGACCTACCGTTAGTCCCACGTCGACCAATCGCGCTGAACCAACAAAAATCTCATGGTTCATCTTCAGTAACGGAGCGGAATTCCTGCTGCCATTGAGGATTAACCATGAGAGCCTTGACTTACCACGGTGCGAACAATGTGAAGGTCGACACGGTGCCGGACCCCGTGATCGAGCAAGCGGATGACATCATTCTGCGCGTAACCGCGACGGCTATCTGCGGTTCCGACCTGCACTTGTATCGCGGCAAAATCCCTACGGTTGAACATGGCGACATTTTCGGTCACGAGTTCATGGGCGTCGTGGAAGAAACCGGCTCGGCCGTCACGGCCGTGGCCAAAGGCGATCGCGTGGTGATCCCGTTCGTCATCGCCTGCGGCAGCTGTTTTTTCTGCAACATCGACCTGTTCGCGGCCTGCGAAACCACCAACACCGGACGTGGCGCGATTCTTAACAAAAAGTCGATTCCACCAGGAGCGGCGCTATTCGGCTTCAGCCATCTGTATGGCGGCGTCCCGGGCGGCCAGGCTGAATACGTGCGCGTGCCCAAGGCCAATGTCGGTCCGTTCAAGGTGCCGGGCACGCTGGCTGACGAGAAGGTTCTGTTCCTCTCCGATATTCTCCCCACCGCCTGGCAGGCTGTACTCAACGCCGGGATAGGCCAAGGCTCGACTGTTGCCATTTATGGGGCTGGCCCGGTCGGCCTGATGAGCGCAGCGTGCGCAAAAATGCTCGGTGCGGAGAAGATCTTCATGGTTGATCACCACCCGTACCGTCTGGCCTATGCGCAGAAAACCTACGGCGTGATCCCGATCAACTTCGACGAAGATGATGATCCGGCCGACACGATCATCCGCCAGACTGCTGGCATGCGTGGCGTGGACGGCGTTGTGGATGCGGTGGGTTTCGAGGCCAAGGGCAGCACCACTGAAACCATCCTGGCCACGCTGAAGCTGGAAGGCAGCAGCGGCAAGGCGTTGCGTCAGTGCATCGCGGCGGTAAGACGTGGCGGCGTGGTCAGTGTGCCAGGCGTATATGCCGGTTTCATCCACGGGTTCATGTTCGGCGATGCGTTCGACAAGGGCCTGACCTTCAAGATGGGCCAGACCCACGTGCATCGCTTCATGCCTGAACTGCTGGAACACATTGAGGCCGGCCGCCTGGAACCCGAAGCTATCATCACGCACCGGATGTCACTGGAAGATGCGGCGAAGGGCTACAAGCTGTTCGACAAAAAGGAAGAGGATTGCCGCAAGGTCATCCTGACGCCGGGCAACAACACGATTGTGGTGCCCGACGACACGACCGAAGCCTTGGTCGGGGGTGGCGTGCCGGCTATGTGAGATACAAGTTCGCTTTTGATTCTGGCCTAAGGCCGCAGGAGCAAACCTGTTCGCGAACGGTATTCAGACGATGAATATTCATCGTTCATGCCGCCCCTTTCGCGAACACGTTCGCTCCTACGCCCTTCGGGCAGAAGCCATCAACGGCTCAGGTAGGCAAACCGGCCTTTGAACGGTTTGCCGATGGGGTCGGCCAGGTCGCCGTGTTTGCTGGTGGTCAGGCCCAGATCCACCAGCGATTCGGCCAGTTTCACCGCCGCAGCCACGCCGTCGATGACCGGCAGGCCGATCGCTTCGCTCAACTGCCTGCCCAGATCCGCCATCCCGCCGCAACCCAGCACAATGGCTCCCGCCCCTTCGTCATCACGGGCGCGACGGGCTTGTTCGGCCATGCATTCGATGAGCTCCGGCCCGCTTTCCTCCAGCGCCAGCACCGGCAGATCGATACAGCGCACCGATGTGCATAATTCACTTAAGCCATAACGCTGCAGCAGATGTTCGGCGATGATCCGGGTGCGGGTCAGTGTGGTGACCACGGCGAAACGGGTAGAAATCAGGCTGGCCATGTGAAAAGCCGCTTCGGCGATACCGATCACCGGGGCGCTGGCGTACTCGCGTGCCGCCAGCAGGCCGGGGTCGCCGAAACAGGCGATGATGTGCGCGTCGACCTGCTGCTCACGGCCTTTGCGTATTTCTTCCAGCACGCCAAGGGTCGCGATCGCTTCGTCAAAATGACCTTCGATAGACAACGGGCCATCATCGGGGCTGCACGCAAGAATCTGCGTACCGGGGCGCGCAATGGCTTGCGCCGCGAGGCCAATCTTGTGGGTCATGGCTTCGCTGGTGTTGGGGTTGATTACTTGAATACGCACCGGAACTCCTTCAGCGCCGTTTGAAAATGCTATGAAAATCCACTGTCTCGCTGACCGGCGCATCCACATTCAGGCTGGCACGGATGCGCCGTAGATGCTCGGCCATCCATTCACGTGCCTGTTCGCCCTGCCCGCTTTCGAGCAAGGTCAGCAAGTCAACATGCTGGCCACAATCACAGCCGACACTGCGTCGCGAGCCGTACACCGCCACAATCAACGAAGACCGCGTGGTGAGTTGCGCAACCTGCTCGGTCAACACCTGATTACCCGCCAGCGCGCTCAGTTGCACATGGAAACGCGCCGACAATTGAATCGCTTCGCTGTGGCGCCCGGCGTGTTGCGCCTCATGCTCCTGATCGCAGAGCGCGCGCAGGGCTCGCAGGCACTGACCGGCGACTCGCGTGGCGATATCGGCCATCAGCGCGGGCTCGATCAGTTGCCTTGCACCCAATACATCCTGTGCCTCCTGAGCCGACGGTTGCGCAACCTCTGCGCCGCGCTTGGGGCGCAGGGTCACCAGTCGTTCCAGCGCCAGACGCTGCAAGACCTTGCGAATGCCGGTACGGCTGATCTCGAATACGTCGGCCAAAGCGTCCTCGGGCAAGCGCGTCCCCGGAGCGAGCCGATGTTCGACGATAGCTTCCAGTACATGCTGGTAAATCTGTTCATCACGGCCTTTTTCATCGGCAGAAGGCGTGAGAAACAACGGGGCACTGTCAGATCGGATCATGGCTTCACATCACATTGGCATTACAGATCGTATACAAGAATAGTGCCTGATGCGGAACATGATGAGTAGCGCAATTTAGCAGCGCGCCAAATGGCTCCTCAGTCGAAAACGCATGAATCGCACCGTAAATGAGCAAAAGCGCCCTGTTTACGTGCACTTCAGGCGCAGGTTCGAACCTGTCTGATTTACCCACCCGTCTCGGTACAAGCGCCCTGAAACAAGACTCGCGGCCATTCCCGGCCGAATAGAAATCGTATGGCACATGTTTTGCGTACACGATCGTATACAAAAAAATCGCCGATCGTACTCCGATCCCGTCACGACACACCGAGGGAGTCACGCAATGACAGATCAACGCCCGACCGGGTACAGCCCGCGCTTGCACAACCACGATCTGGGGCCGGTGCCGCAGAAGTGGACCTGGTACAACATCCTGGCGTTCTGGATGAGCGACGTGCACAGCGTCGGCGGCTACGTTTTCGCGGCCAGTCTGTTCGCTCTGGGCCTGGCCAGTTGGCAAGTGCTGATCGCGCTGCTGGTGGGGATCTGCATCATTCAAGTGATCGCCAATCTGGTCGCCAAACCCAGTCAGCAAGCCGCCGTGCCCTACCCGGTCATCTGCCGCCTGGCCTTCGGCGTCTTCGGTGCCAACATTCCCGCCATCATTCGCGGGCTGATCGCGGTGGCGTGGTACGGCATTCAAACCTACCTGGCGTCCAGCGCGCTAGTGATCGTGGTGCTGCGTTTCTTCCCGGAACTGGCTGCGTATCAGAATGTGACCTTTCTCGGGCTGTCGTGGCTTGGCTGGTCCGGCTTTCTGGCGTTGTGGGTGGTTCAGGCTGCTGTGTTCTGGACCGGCATGGAGTCGATCAGACGTTTCATCGACTGGGCCGGTCCTGCCGTTTACGCGGTGATGTTCGCGCTGGCAGGCTGGATTGTCTGGCGCGCCGGCTGGGACAACATCAGTTTCACCCTGGCTGAAAAAGAGTTGTCCGGCTGGGCGGCGTTCGGGCAAGTGGTCATGGCCATCGCGCTGGTGGTCTCGTATTTCTCCGGGCCGACGCTGAACTTCGGTGATTTCAGCCGCTATTGCCGCAGCATAGCCGACGTGCGCCGCGGCAATTTCTGGGGCTTGCCGGTGAATTTTCTGGCGTTTTCACTGGTAACGGTGGTGATCGTCTCGGGCACATTGCCGATTTTCGGTGAGATGATCCACGACCCGATCGCGACCGTCGCGCGCATCGATAACACCACGGCCGTGCTGCTCGGCGCCTTTACTTTCGTGACCGCGACGGTCGGTATCAACATCGTCGCCAACTTCGTTTCCCCTGCCTTCGACTTCGCCAACGTGGCGCCCAGCCGCATCAGCTGGCGTGCAGGCGGCATGATCGCTGCCGTAGCGTCGATCTTCATCACCCCCTGGAACCTGTTCAACAACCCGGAAGTGATCCATTACACCCTGGACGTGCTGGCGGCCTGCATCGGCCCGCTGTTCGGCATCCTGCTGGTGGATTACTACCTGATCAAGAAACAGCAGATCGACGTCGACGCCCTGTTCAATGACACGCCAAGCGGTCGTTACTGGTACACCAACGGCGTCAACTGGATCGCGGTCAAGGCATTGCTGCTCACTGCACTGGTCGGTCTGTGCTTCACCTTTGTCGAGTGGTTCAAGCCGATTGCCAACTTCGCCTGGTTTACCGGTTGCATCCTGGGCGGCGCAGTGTTTTATGCGCTAACCCGCTGGTCGCCGGTGCAGGCTGCCAACCTGCCTGCGCCCGTCGGCCAGCATTGAGACGTTCGCAGGACGCTGAATACTTGAATGAAACCAGCGCTTTCAGGTGACTCGCCGAGCCCGGCATGACCTGAAAGCGCTGCCCTGCCTGCTCCGCTGAAAATAGCGCGCACCTCAAATGATATTAATTTAATATCACCCTATCCAGAATCATGGAATGATCGAGTGTCACTGATCACTCTGTGAGGCATCAGGCACAAAATAGAATAAATTTTGTACAACTTTCAGGCCGCTGCGCTGCCCTATGACTGAGTCTTTGTGAACCAGGCGTTCAAGTGGGTCGATAGTGATGAGCAATGATGTTTCTGGCGGCAGGCCATTTGCCCCCCAGCCACCCCCGCCTTCGGAGCAGGAAGCGGCCGAGCAGCTACTACAACTCGCCCTGGATTCAGGGGCAGTTGTCGGCACTTGGGTGTGGGACATCATTGCCGATCAGTTGACCGGCGATGAGCGTTTTGCCCGGACCTTCGGTTTGTCCCCGAAGCTGTGCGCCAAAGGCTTGCCACTGGAACTGGTGATTGCCTCCATTCATCCCGACGACTCGGCCAGAGTCGACAAGTCAATCGAGGACGCGCTTCAAAGCAGCGAAACCTACCGATGCGAATACCGGGTTCTGCATGAAGACGGTCTTTATCGCTGGATCGAAGCCAGCGGACGAATCGAGCGCGATAGTCGCGGCAAACCTGTTCGCAGTCCGGGCGTATTGCTCGATATAGACAGCCGTCGCACGGCTGAAGAGGAGCGCGACCGGCTCAACGAGTTGCTGAGGATATTCACGGCTGCCGTTCCCGGCGTCGTCTACGCCAAGGATCTCGAGGGTCGCATGCTGGTCGCCAATCGTGGCACCGCTGAACTGATCGGCAAGCCGCCCGCGTTTTTCATCGGCAAGACGGACCTGGAGTTTCTGGATGATCCGCAGCAGGCACGGGTGCTCATGGAAACCGACCGCCGGATCATGCAGAACAATGTCAGCGAACAGATCGAAGAACACGTCAACCTGCCTGACGGCTCTGCAGCGACGTGGCTCTCGACCAAAGCGCCCCTGCTCGATGAAAACGGCGAGGTGATCGGTCTGATCGGCTCGTCGGTTGATGTCACCGCCAGAAAAAAAGCCGAAGAAGCGGTCAGAGAACTCAATCAGACACTCGAACAGCGCATCGAACAAGCCGTTTTCGAACGCGAGCAGATCGAAGACGCCCTGCGCCACTCGCAGAAGATGGATGCCGTCGGGCAACTGACCGGAGGCATCGCTCATGACTTCAACAACCTGCTGGCCGGTATTTCCGGCAGCCTGGAACTGATCACCAAACGGTTGGCTCAGGGGCGCGTCGGCGATGTTGACCGTTACGTGTCGGTCGCCCAGGGCGCAGTACGCCGCGCGGCGTCGCTGACTCACCGTCTGCTGGCGTTCTCCCGACGCCAGACACTGTCGCCGAGAGTCACCGACGTCAACGGGTTGATTCATGACATGGAAGAGTTGATCGCCCGTACCGTCGGCCCGGAGATAGACATAAAGGTCGTCGCCCAGAATGATCTATGGCCTGCGCTGATCGATCATGCCCAGCTGGAAAGCTCGCTTCTGAACCTGTGCCTGAACGCCCGTGACGCGATGCCCAACGGCGGGCGCATTATCATCGAGACCGCTAACGCGTCCCTTGAAGAGTGCACCGATCCGGACCATGGCATTCCTGCCGGCGAGCACCTGAGCATACGGGTCACCGACACGGGCATCGGCATGAGTCCGGACATTGCCGCCAAAGCCTTCGAACCGTTCTTCACCACCAAGCCCATAGGTGCCGGCACCGGTCTCGGGCTGTCGATGGTGTATGGTTTTGTGCGCCAGTCCGGCGGGCAGATTCGCGTCGAATCGGTCGAAGGCCAGGGCACCAGCGTGGTCATGCACCTGCCACGCCACACTGCTGAAAATGCTCCCCGCCCCGTCGAGCCGGAAGTCATTGAAGAACCGCCGCATCACACCGGCGAAACCGTCCTGATCGTGGACGACGAACCCTCGGTGAGGATGCTCGTCGCCGAAGTCATCAGCGGTCTGGGCTACAACTGCCTGGAAGCGGCAGACGCACAGTCAGGTTTGCAGATCCTGCAGTCGGACACACGCATCGACCTGTTGATCAGTGACATAGGCTTGCCGGGCGGCATGAATGGCCGGGAAATGGCCGATGCGGCAGGCGACTGTCGACCGGGCCTGCCGACCCTGTTCATCACCGGTTATGCCAAAACATCCGTGCTGGACGATTGCCACCTGCGGCCTTGCACGCAAGTGCTCACCAAGCCGTTCGGGCTGGATGCGCTGGCCGGGCGAGTGACAGGCCTGATCGGCGCTGACGCAGTCGCCCGCGGGTTTTCGTAGGTTGAATCCGACCACGCCTGACGGTCGGTATTTTGTGGTCAGGGACCAACTCTGGCGGTGCTCCAATCCCTCTTTGAGCGACGACGTCCGCCAGCATCTGGTGGATGAGCTGATGGCTGCACGTCGTGCAGTCAAGGCCGCCAAGGCGTCCGAAGACCCCGAAGCCTTGAAGACGGCTCGGACCAGTGTGGACAAGGCCAAGGTTGCGCTTGGCGAGCGCGGTGAGGTCTGGTGGACCGATGGCGCCGAGGACTTCAATCGGCGCAAGGTGAAAAACACGCCTTATGCACAGTGGTATCTCGATTTGAATCACCCTGCCTACTGAAATTGACAGCCTCATTCTGAACTGAAGGATGAAACTTTCAGGTGTTTTGTCATTTATATGACATATGACATTCATAAACATCGATTCCCGCCGATAACCACCCCAGCTTTACCCGCTACCTATGACTCCTTGCGTAATACCCCTCTAAAGGCTCATACCGGCATGAGAACATCGTTAAAATTCAGTCATAAAATCCTCTTGGCAGCGTCCCTTGTGGTGATCGCCGCCTTCACACTGTTCACCTTCTACAACGATTATCTGCAGCGCAATGCGTTGCGCGTGCAGCTCAAGGAGAACCTTAACCAGACGGGCGAAAGCACCGCTGGCAATATCCGTAACTGGCTTTCAGGGCGAATTCTTCTGGTAGAGAACCTGGCGGAGAACGCCTCTTCGCCTCAGTCCGCGCAAGAGCAGAATCGGGTGCTCGGCCAACCCACGCTGATCGCCACCTTCATGAGCATTTACCAGGGCAGAAGTGATGGCTCCTTCGTCACCCAGCCGCCTGATGACATGCCGGCCGATTACGACCCGCGAACGCGGCCGTGGTATGTCGATGCCGTTCGCGCCGGCAAAACCATCCTCACCGAGCCGTATCTGGACGCCGTGACCAAGGGCCTGATCGTGACCCTTGCCACACCGATCAAGGGTGAGTCTGGCGTGGCCGGCGTGATTGGCGGCGACCTGAGCCTGGAAATCCTGGTGAAGATGATCAGTTCACTGCGACTGCACGGCGACGGATACGCGTTCCTGGTCGATGCGAATGGCCGCATTCTGGTTCATCCGGACACCTCGCTGGTGATGAAGACGCTGGCCGAAGTCTACCCGACGAACACACCGAAGCTGTCGCAAGACCTCAGTGAAAGCGAATATGCCGGCAAGACACAGATCCTTACCTTCGCTCACGTGGACGGTCTGCCATCGGTCAACTGGTACGTCGGCGTGGCGATGGATAAAGACATCGCCTACGCGGCGCTGGGCGAGTTCAGAAACTCGGCCATCGTGGCCACTGTGATTGCGGTGGTGCTGATCATCCTGCTGCTGGGCATGCTCCTGAGTGTCCTGCTGCGGCCACTGAACCTGATGGGCCGCGCCATGCACGATATCGCTGCCGGCGAAGGTGACCTGACCAAGCGCCTGATTATCGAGAGCCAGGACGAGTTCGGCTATCTGGGCAACGGCTTCAACCTCTTTG
This sequence comes from Pseudomonas sp. ICMP 10191, assembly GCF_001467335.1. Taxonomy (NCBI): domain Bacteria; kingdom Pseudomonadati; phylum Pseudomonadota; class Gammaproteobacteria; order Pseudomonadales; family Pseudomonadaceae; genus Pseudomonas; species Pseudomonas sp. ICMP 10191. The sequence continues at coordinate 194,673 of NZ_LKGW01000179.1, read as the reverse complement.
TAGAGCGAATCCATGACTCGATGCGTGAAGTCGCCTCCTCCACCGTGCAGCTCAATGAAGTTGCCCAGCGGGTACTGAATGCATCCAACTCGTCGATGCTCAACTCCGATCAACAGTCCCACCGCACCAACAGCGTCGCCGCAGCCATCAATGAACTGGGCGCCGCAACGCAGGAGATCGCCCAGAATGCCGCGCGCGCATCGGGTCACTCCAGCGATGCACGGACGTTGGCATCTAACGGGCAGGACGTAGTCGGGCAGAACATCTCGGCCATGAGCCGTCTCTCCAAACGCATCAGCAGCGCAAGCGAGCAGATCGAGACGTTGAATACCAAAACAGCCAACATCGGCCAGATCCTCGACGTGATTACCGGCATCTCCCAACAGACCAATCTACTGGCCCTCAATGCGGCCATCGAGGCCGCGCGTGCGGGTGAGGCCGGCAGAGGTTTTGCCGTGGTTGCCGATGAAGTCCGCAGCCTGGCGCACCGAACCCAGGAATCAGCGAGTCAGGTGCAGGAGATGATCGAGCAGTTGCAATCCGGTGCTCGTGAAGCCGTGGCGATCATGAACGACAGCCAGCGCGAGAGCGTTGAGACGGTCGAGATTGCCAACAAGGCCGTGACAAGTCTGGAAAACGTCACCGAGCGTATCGGCGAAATCGACGGCATGAACCAGTCGGTGGCGACTGCCACCGAAGAGCAGACCGCCGTCGTGGAAGCGATCAACGTGGACATCACCGAGATCAATACGCTGAACCAGCAAGGCGTAGAGAACCTGAACGCGACCCTGCGCGCGTGCACTGACCTTGAACAGCAGTCCACCCGATTGACGCAGTTGGTGGGCAGTTTCCGAATCTGACGTGGCAAGGCCGCTGCCGGAAAGCGTCAGGCAGCGGCCTGCTCTGCTCGACTGTTCCATTCAGCCCATCCGGCAGTTCGCCTACACCAAAAGCAAGAAACGGCACCGTCGATTACACGTAAAAAAGGTCAGCCTGAAAACTCCGGTCTTCCAGTACGGCCGCACCTGTTTCGGTAACACCAAGAACAATGTGCTGGACATAGGGAAACGAGATGTCGTGCTCCAGCACAGCGGCTGAAACCAGCAGACCCTCTTTGACCAGCTCATCAATCATTGCCATAAAATCCCCGGCCGCCGGAACGTCTGATTGAAGGCGTATCAACGCGAGATAAATTTGACCGGACGTCAACTTTCCAGGGCGGACGAAGTTGGCGCTGCGGACGATTTCAAGCACCGCCAATTCATCGGAAAAATCATTAAAACCCATAGCGGCCTCCCACTTCTGAAGACGCTGACTCGCCTGTCCGGCTGTGTCAGGACTTTTAAAAGAAGCTCAGCTCGTGATGAGCGGAAACGCATCTGGCTTCCGTTATTCATCTTGCAATTAAACGAGCCAGATCCAGCTGGCACATACGGATTTCATGAAGCTGCGTATAGACGCTTCAGAGTGGAACCGTTGGAAAGGCCATCCGTTGCGGGTGCCGTTAACGATGATCCGGTTTCAGAAAGTTCATCGCTTCCGCAATCACCGACGGATGATCAATCAGCCGATTGTGACCAAGCCCTTCAGTGGTAAACAGACGCGCCCCCGGCCATAGTTCTGCAAAACGAGCGCCCTTTTCCCACGGTGTTTCACGGTCACGGCGGTCATGAATGATCAGGGCGGGACGATCAAGCAGCGGCAGTCGCGAACTGGCGTCGTAGTCTGCAAAGCGGCGTCCGGTCAGCGAGTGCAGGACGCCCTCGAAAGGTTTGAATACTGTGTGGGCAACACCGACCGAATCGAATAGTTGAAGTACGCTGTCCGTAGGTGCCAGGAACGGCGCAATCAGGATAAAACGACCAGGGCACCACGACTGTTCCTGAGCGAAAACAATCGATGAAGCGCCCAATGAATGCGCTATCACCGCCGCAGGTTTTCCGAAATGGCGTCCCACGTGCTGCTGCACAGCCACGAACTGGGTCATGTGGCTGATATTGCCTGCGCTCAACCCGTGGGCGGGCTGATCGAACCCCACCACGGCGTAGCCCATCGAGCGCAGTAACGGCACCCATCCAATAAAACGCATTGCGTAACTTGACCAGCCGTGGGCCAGCAACACATACGGCTGGCTGGAGGGATCGCCCCAGACATAGGTGGCAATTCTGATGCCGTCCAATTCAAGGCTACCGGTTTGCACATCCGTCGCTGTACTCAGGATTTCGGCAGCCTTGGCACGTCCGGACGCCTGAGGAGTCACAAAACGTTGAGCGAGGTATCTTCCAGTGATGCCCGGTAGAATAAGGCTGCTCAGCGTGAACATGCCGCGCAGCGTCAATAGTCGAAGCCTGTTGATGATGTCGCTCATCGCTATTCCCCACGCCCGTCAGATGATCTGGCGCCATTAGAACAGTCTATCTTGTCACTGACAAGATAGGCTGAACCGATGGGAATATAACTTTTGTTTCATGATAGGGAGCCTTACATGTCGACTTCAGACGCCCCACGGACCTACCACCACGGCAATCTGCCCGCCGTCCTGCGTCAGGCCGCCTGGGATATCGTGGGGGAAGCGGGAGTCCGCGGCATGTCACTGCGCGAGTGCGCCAGAAGGGCGAATGTCTCTCATGCCGCCCCCGCCCACCATTTCGGCTCTCTGGAAAATCTGCTGGCGGAGGTGGTGGCCGATGGGTATGAGCGCATGGCCGACGTCATCGTTGCCGTGCAACAGGAACTTGACGACACCCTCCTGGGTTGCGGCATTGGTTATGTAAGTTTCGCCAAAAGTTACCCGGAGCACTTCCGGTTGATGTTTGGCGCGGGTGTAAACCGCACGTTGCCCAGGCTTCTCGAATCGGGTGAACGTGCGCTGCAAGTCCTCCGCCAGTCGATACGCAACGCCTGGATAACAAAATACGGTAGCGAGCCCGACCCGGAACTGCTTGAACAGCGCACCTTCCTCGCCTGGAGCACCGCGCATGGCTACGCTTCCCTGACCATCGACAGAAAGACGAATACCCCCCCTATTCCCTCTGCCGAGTCGGTACTGCAATTGATGACATGCGCCGTGCTTATGCCGTCAGACTGAAAACAGACGCACAGACCTCCATCAGATCGATACACAACCGCCGTCGTGACTGCGCTTGCGCAGAAGCGGTTTCGGCGGTGTGCATGCAATTTGCCCGCACGTCTTCCCATGATGTTCCCCACGTCCCCTTCCGAAACCCGAGCAGGATCAGCACGGCCTATTTTTGATGTCGATCGACATCAATACGTTGACAATTTAGATTTTGATCGTAATCATAACTGCCATCTCCTCCACGCAGTTTACGAGTACATCCTCCATGACAACGCCATCCACTGTTCTCATTACCGGTGCTTCCAGCGGCATCGGCGCGGTATATGCCGAACGATTTGCCCGTCGCGGTCACAATCTCGTAGTGGTCGCTCGTGACAAGGCACGTCTTGATGATCTGGCAGCACGCCTTCGTGAAGAAAACGGCGTTGCCGTTGAAGTCATTCAGGCCGATTTGACTCAAGCTGCCGACCTCACAGCTCTGGAAACCCGCCTGCGTGAGGACGCCAGCATCGGTGTGCTGATCAACAACGCGGGCATTGCTCAATCCGGAGGGTTCGCGCAACAGAACGCCGAGTCCATCGACAAGCTTGTCGCCCTCAATATCGTCGCCCTGACACGCCTTGCGGCCGCCGTGGCCCCACGTTTCGCGCAGTCCGGCTCGGGCTCGATCGTTAACCTCGGTTCGGTGGTGGGCTTTGCGCCAGAGTTCGGCATGTCGGTCTACGGTGCGACCAAGGCCTACGTGCTGTTCCTTTCCCAGGGAATGAACGTGGAATTGGCGCCCAACGGCGTCTACGTCCAGGCGGTGCTCCCGGCGGCTACGCGTACCGAAATCTGGGAGCGTGCGGGGATCGATCTGAACACGATTGCAGAGGTGATGGACGTCGACGAACTGGTTGATGCGGCACTGGTGGGCTACGACCGCCGCGAGCAGGTGACCATTCCGCCGCTGCATGTAGCGGGTCGTTGGGACTCGCTGGATGAGGCGCGGCAAGGGCTGTTGTCGGACATTCGACAGGCTCAGGCGGCCGAGCGCTATCGCCCGCAAGCCTGAGGCGGGTCAAGCCGCGGCAGATGCACACCCTTGTTCGACGATACTGGAATCAGAGCGTCATGAAAGCACTGACATTCGAAAAGTACGGCAAGTCGCCTGAGATTGCGATTACCCACGTCCCCATACCGGCCATCAAACCTGACGAACTGTTGGTGGAAGTTCACGCGGCCGGGTTGAACCCGATCGACAACATCATCACTACGGGGGTCTTCAAGCCTGTAGTGAAGTTGCAACTACCGGCCACCATGGGCAGCGATCTGGCAGGCATGGTCATTCAAGTAGGCAGCGCAGTCACTCGTTTCAAGGCAGGCGACGCAGTATTCGCGAGCCTGTTCGAACTGCGTGGGGGCGCCATCGCCCAGTTCGCCGCCGTACCGGAACACGCTGCCGCATTGAAACCCGCCAATCTGGACTTTGTTCAGGCCGCCTCCATCCCGATGGTCGGGCTTACGTCGTGGCAGGCATTCAAGGAACGCGCCCCTCTTAAAGCGGGCCAGAAGGTGTTCATACCGGCCGGGTCTGGAGGTATCGGCACCTTCGCCATCCAGCTGGCCAAACACCTGGGCGCCACAGTGGCCACGACCACCAGCGCGGGGAATATGGAGCTGGTTCGCAGCCTGGGCGCAGATGAAGTCGTGAATTACAAAGAGCAGGCATTTGAACAAGTGCTGCACGACGTTGACCTCGTGCTCGGCACCACCCGGGGAGACGACCTTGAAAGAGCTGTCGGCATCCTCAAGCCCGGCGGCAGGATCGTATCCCTGGTCGGCCCGCTGGATAAGGTATTCGCCAGGGCTCGGCGGATGAATGTCTTCTTCACCTTCGTATTCGGGTTGATGAGCCGCAGAATCATGCGCCTGGCGAGGAAGAAGAATGTGTCGTACTCGTTTCTGTTTGTTCGCGCGGATGGCGCTCAACTTGGCGACATCGCCAGGTTGCTCGAAAGTGGTCACATAACACCGGTGATTGACAGGGTCTTTGCGTTTGAACAGGCCAGCGAAGGGCTTGAATACCTGGGCCAGGGCCGTGCCAAAGGCAAGGTCGTCGTGAAGATCAAGTAAGCGTTTATTCAACGTCCACTCAGCCACCATTCAGGCCCGCATCTGTCGAGCATTGGAGTATCAAATGGACACCTCTTCCGAAAGAACCGCCATCGTCACGGGTGCCTCATCGGGCATCGGTCGTGCCACCGCAGAGGCGCTGGCGCGCGCGGGGTATACCGTGTTTGGCACAAGCCGCAAAATTGGTGACAGTTATGCAAAGGTCTCCATGCTGACCTGCGATGTCACGAATGACGACTCTGTCCGCGCGCTCGTTGCCACCGTGCTTGCGAAAACCGGGCGTATCGACCTGCTCATCAACAATGCCGGCATCGGTATGCTGGGCGGGGCCGAGGAGTTCTCGATCCCGCAAGTGCAGGCACTGTTCGACGTCAATCTGTTTGGCGTCATGCGCATGACCAGCGCAGTACTGCCGTCGATGCGCCAACAAGGTCGGGGACGCATTATCAATATCGGATCGGTTCTGGGGCTGATACCCGCGCCCTACTCGGCTCATTATTCGGCGGTCAAACATGCTCTGGAAGGCTATTCGGAATCGCTCGATCACGAAATTCGCGCCTTCGACGTCCGGGTTTCGGTCATTGAGCCGGCATTCGTACGCACCGTCTTCGATCAAAACGGCATCGAGCCGGACTCACGGTTGCCGGAGTATGATCAGGCGCGAGCGGGTGTCCGTGCGTTGCTCGCCGATGTGATGCCGACAGCCGACCTGCCCGAGGTTGTCGCAGCGGTGGTACTGAAAGCGGCGAGCGATGTTCGCCCACGGCATCGATACACCGCCGGCAAGGCCGCCCGACAAATCAGCCTGCTAAGGCGCTTCGCGCCTGCCGGAGCGTTCGATAAAAGCTTGCGCAAGCAGTTTCGCTTGCCGGTATAGATGCCATAGTCTGGACGTATCAGCGCCTTTCCATACTGGCTTGGCTCGGCAATGGCCCGCAGGCGCGATAGGTGTCGATCAACGTGTCAAAAAGGGAAATGTCCGACCTGCTTCTGGCAACCAGTTGAGCGCCCGCCACAGCGGAAAAAATGGCCTGCGCCCGCACCTCGCTGTCCGCAGGCGGGCAAATGTTCGCTGCCACCAGAAGCTTGCTCAGCCAGGCAATGTTGACCTGGGCGAATAGCTGCATTTCTTCAGTCATCTCCGGCGGCAGGTTGTCGGTTTCAGCGCCGACGAAAGTGCCCAGGCAAAGGCGGTTTTCAACCTCCAGCGAGCGCCGGAAGATCTCCGGAAAGCGCTGTAATGCTTCGCTGGGATCGGGGGTTTCTTCGGCGATCGTCTCAAGTGCAGCGGCACCGTCCTGCCAGTATCGCCTGGCAACAGCGACACCCAGATCAGCCTTGCTGGGGAAGTGGTAGTAAATACTGGCCGGCTTGATTCCGACCTGGGCGGCCAGATCGCGAAAGTTCAGGCCGTTGTAGCCCTGGGACTGGGCGATATTTCTCGCAGCAAGCAGGATCGCCTCACGGGCGTTGATGGTCATCGTAGTGCCTTGTACTTCGGACGCGTTTCTGGAGACCGGCACATGCTAATTCAAAAACCTGCCTTTTGTTAGGTAGAAAGACGGTGTGGCGCATGGCAGCAGCCATACGCTGCTGAACGGCCATCGTCGGTTTCTCACAAGCTGAAACGGCTATCGCCGGGAACATCCCGCATGACGTTCCCGGCGATAAGGTGAGCGTAAAAACAGCTCAATCACTCGGCCGGCGAGTCCAGCTCGGGAATACCGCTGCTGCGATCAGCATAGGCCGCCTGAAAAGCCGGACGTTTCTGCCAGCGCTGCCAGTACAGGTCCAGAAACTCGAAACGCTCATCCAGTGGCGTGGCGTTGACCGGAAACTTGGAGAAGGCAATAGCAGTTGCAAGCGTGATGTCCGCGAACGTTGGCGCATCGCCGCCCAGCAGCCATTCGCGACCATCGGACAAATGACGATTGACCAATGCCGCGTGGCTCAGCGCTTCTTTGCGGCAGTGCTCGCCCCATGCTTCGTTCTTGGTCAGTTCAAGCTTGAAACCGAGTCCGGTGTGCAGCACGTGAAAGGCCGTAACGATCCGATAGAGGATATGCACCCAGATGCGGTTGTCCCACATGCTATCGAGGCCCTGCTCCAGAGCGCCCTCGCCCATGATCTTGCGGCCCGGATAAGACTGATCCAGATAGCGAGCGATAGCGGCCGTCTCGGATATGAAGCTGCCGTCTGCCAGTTCCAGGGTCGGTGTTTCACCCCACGGGTTCATGTTCAGATGACGCCAGCCACGCTGCTCTCCACCCGGCGTCATGTCATAAATGGTTTCTTCGAACTGATCGGCAATGCCTTTTTCGTGGATGAACAAACGCAGGCGTTGAGGATTCGGAAAAGCCGAAGGAGAGGTGAAAAGTCGCAATTTAGAGGTCATGGTCAGGCCTGTGAGGTAGGGTAAAACACCTACCTAACTATCGTTAGGTAGCCACACCGTAGCGGTACTTTTGTTCTGAGTCAACGTTTACCTAACACTTGTTAGGCCAGTAGTATCCACTCGGCTGATCCGCAAGCCTGGCAATCGGAGAAGATTCTGCTGAAAATGCAGCCTTCAGGCATGGGTTGGCCCGCATTGACAGCGCTCAAACGTGAGCGCCTTGATATCCTGTGCGCCGATCTCGGGCGGCCAGTGAATGCTGCTCAAAAACGTACAAGACCCAGGCTCGAACCACAGGCCTTGCCAGGCCGCATCGCGCAGAGAAAGAAGGAAAAAGAATGCAGCACGCTTCGCTGAACCGTTTTCGTACCGGGTTGCTCGCCTTGCTTTTGCTCTGCGTGACCTTGCCGGCCCTGGCCCAGAATGCTCCCGCCCCCCAGGCCGATAGCGCCAGCAGCGCGACCCCTGCCGTGGATGCCCCGAGCCTGGATGATCTGAGCCAACAGCTCGATCAGATCCGTCAGAAAGTGACGGTCAGCGCCAACGACGACCTGCTTTCAAGCCTGCGCCAGGCGGCTTTGCAGGTCCAGAAACAAGCCGACAATCTGATTGCTCAGCAGGCTGTCGATATCGAACACCTGAATGATCAGCTCAACATTCTCGGGCCGGTGCAACCGGACGAAGCGCAAAGCCTGACCAGTCAGCGCAAGACGTTGACCGCGCAGAAAAACGCGCTGGTCAATGATGAACGTCAGACCAATGAGCTGAGCCAGTCAGCCCGGGATCTGGCCACGCAGATATTCAACCTGCGCCGCAGCCTCTTCGATTCACAGATCAGCACGCGCACGGCGAGCCCGCTCAGTTCGGCATTCTGGTCCACGCTGATTCGCCCGACCGATGACGAACTGGGACGCCTGAACAGGCTTCTGGTGGACGTGCGCCAAGTACTCAACAACGCGATGGCACCGGACAACCGTGTGCAATTCATCAGCGTGGTGCTGGGCGCGTTGTTCATCTGGGTGGTTGTCCGGCGCCTGCTAGAGCGCCTGCTGATCTGGGCGATGATTCGCTGGCTGCCCGAAGGCCGCCTGCGCCGCAGCGCCCTGGCCCTGGCGGTCGGGCTGTCGACCATTCTTACCATCACCATTGCCACATCCTTGCTGCGCTGGGGAATCGTCCACAACGCGGTGCTCAGCAACGACGTGGTCAATCTGCTCGATCAGGTGCAGACGCTGATTACCTTCTGCGCCTTCATCGTCGGTCTGGGCCGCGCGCTGTTGATGCTGGCACATGCCTCGTGGCGCCTGCCGCAAATTCCTGACCAGATTGCCACCGCACTGGGCCGCTTCCCCCCTGCCCTGGCGCTGGCACTGATGGTCATCGGCACGCAGGAACGAATCAACAGTGTGATTGCCAGCAGCCTGGCACTGACCGTTGCGGTCAATGGCCTGACGGCACTGGCGGTTTCGCTGGTGTTCTTCTACGCCCTGTTGCGCTACCGCCGTACCCGCCGCCGCTTTGAACTAGAGCGGCCGGCAGGCTTCGCCGGGCTGATTCCGTTTATCGTTGCGGTGTGGGTCGGCCTGAGTTTGCTGGCGTTGTTGAGCGGCTACCTGACGCTGGCTTACTTTCTGGCAGTGAAACTGCTCTGGATCAGCGTGGTGGCGTCCACTGCATACCTGCTGATCGCCTGCTTCGGTGACATCTGCGAAACCCTCCTGTCGCCCAAACAACCTGGCGGCCTGGCGCTGGGCTCAGCGCTGGGCTTGTCCACTCGCCATCAGGCGCAGGCAAGTACCGTACTGGCCGGCATAGGCCGTACCTTGCTGCTGCTCACCGCTGTACTGCTGGCGTTCATGCCTTCAGGGTCGAGCCCGGGCGACCTGCTCGCCAGCTTTACTCAGCTGGATGTCACGTCCAAATCCATGGGTAACCTGAACATCGTCCCCAGCGACATTCTGGTGGCATTGGTATGCCTGGTCGTCGGCCTGCTGAGTGTGCGGGTACTCAAGGAGTGGTTTGGAGAACGCCTGCTGCCCGAAACCAACATGGACGCAGGCATGCAGGCCTCGCTGGTGACCCTGATCGGTTACATCGGCTTTGTGCTGGTGGTGGCCGTGGTGATGTCCACACTCAACATCAGCCTCACCAACCTGACCTGGGTGGTCAGTGCGCTGTCGGTGGGGATAGGTTTCGGCCTGCAGGCCATTGTGCAGAACTTCATCTCCGGCCTGATTCTGCTGACCGAGCGCCCGGTCAAAGTCGGCGACTGGGTAAGCCTGGCGGGGGTCGAAGGCGATATTCGCCGGATCAACGTCCGCGCGACCGAAATCCAGATGGGCGACCGCTCGACAGTGATCGTGCCGAACTCGCAGTTCATCACGCAGAACGTCCGCAACGTGACCATGGGCAATGCGCTGGGCGTGGTCGGAATCACCCTTACCCTGCCCCTGGAAACAGACGTTCTGCAAATACGCGAACTGCTGTTACAGGCTTTCACCGAACACGAAGCGATACTCGATGCACCAGCGCCTTCAGTCACCTTCAAGGACCTGACCAATACCGGCTTGATCATCAGCGCCAGCGGCTACGTGAACAGCCCACGCTCGGTGGGTGGCGCACGGAGTGATCTGTTGTTTACGGTCTTGGGGCGTCTGAGGGAATTGGGTGTAGCGCTGTCTGCACCGCAGAGCATGGTGTTGATTAATGAGGGGGCTGGGAAGGAGGCGGCGGCTGAGGAGAGTCAGTGATGCTTGTTTGTGTGGTGTCCCAGGCGGGGTTCGAACCTGCAACCTTCCCCTTAGGAGGGGGATGCTCTATCCAATTGAGCTACTGAGACACTGCGTGCCGACACACCGATCGGTGCCAGCGAGGACGGCGTGCATCTTAGCGGCATGTGGCGCTTTTGTCATGTCGTCATTGTCCTTCGAACCTGTAGCCGATGTCGCCTGAAAACACGGCCTGATAAACCGATCATGCAATTTGCAATCCCCCAAAAAGCCATCATTGCAAAACGCACTGTAGAGCACTTTTTTTAATTTAATAAGTAATTGATTTTAAAGGACTTTTTATCATTTTCCGATTGGCATGCAGACTGCATTATTGATATCTGTGGAACACATCTCATCCCAAACGGTCGGACACAGGTACTGGAAAATGAACAAGACTCTCTCAGTGTTGAATGCGGCAGCTCTGGTGGCTCTGGTAGCATTTCATTTTCAGGATTCTGGTATCAAGGACGCTCAGGCCATCACGCCTGCTCCTGTCCACCACCAGATCAGTCAGGCGCCAAAGCTGGCAATCATGACTGAACGCGTTGCGAGCGCAGCGGTGCTGGCCAATGACGATGATGAGTCACTTCAGTTTCCACGCGCTGAACAGCGCTGGGTTTTCTGATAACGCCCGCAACGACCCTTCCAAGAGAGAGTAGCCATGTCAAAATCCGCGTTGTCATTTCTGGTCCTGGCGATCATGGCTGTCGTCGCCGACCTTTTGCTTCCTGTTAATGCACAGGCCATGAGTATCGCTGCAAACATCGCCGCAGGCGTGTTCGCCAGTCTCTTTGTGGTTGCGTTGTTCGTCGGTCGCCGCTTTAAATTCGACCCGGTGCTTCGCTGACAGCGAAGCTACCTGCGGTAATTTGCCCGGTCGTCTGACCGTTCGCATCCAGAATCTCCCCTCCTCCGAAAGAACCTTCCTGCACCGCAGCCAACCCTTTGTCGGCTAACCTCGGTCACGCTGAATTTAGACGCATACTCAGAGTCAAATGGCCATGACAGCAAAAAAGCTCAATGGCGTGCCCTTTTATCCGGGGACAAATGTGATGAGTTTGCAAATTCGCTCGCATTTCTGATAATTGGTGCTGGCAATACGCCGCTACCTGAGTCAATATTTGTCACAGAATTGACGCCAAGGATTCGACGTAATACGGCATGATGTCGGCCCCTTGGAACCCCGGTTGAACATTTGGCCAAAATGATTGTCTGACTGTGACAATCTTGCGGCCACTTGCTAGAACCGCTTCCCCTGAACTAACCGGTTAAATATATGAGCCCTATGAAACAGGCTACTTATTCCAGCCGCACGGCTGACAAGTTCGTCGTTCGCCTACCAGACGGCATGCGTAATCGCGTGCAAGAGGTAGCCAAGAATCATCACCGCAGCATGAACTCGGAAATCATCGCTCGTCTCGAACAAAGCCTGATTCAGGAAGGTGCTCTTGGTGATGAACCAAGCCTGCGCCTCGATAGTCCTGAGCTGTCCTTGCACGAACGCGAGCTGCTGCAGCGCTTTCGTCAGCTTTCACATCGTCAACAGAACGCTCTTGTTTCGCTGATTGCTCATGACACGGAACTCGCTTCCGAAGAGTCCTGAGATTTGACGTAACAGACAAAGGCCAGCGAAAGCTGGCCTTTTTCGTTGTAGCCTTTTTCTTTATTAGTCGTCGGCTTATTGCGTTACACAGCGACCTGAAGACTTGGCGGAAGCATAAAAAAACCGCCTGATCATGGCGGTTTTTTTATTTCAATAGACTCTAGCCGTCGCGAGCCTTAGAGCAGAAAGATCGTCGCCAGCCCGAGAAAGATGAAGAAGCCGCCGCTGTCGGTCATCGCCGTAATCATGACGCTCGCCCCCATCGCGGGATCTCGCCCCAAACGTGCAAGCGCCATAGGAATGGAAACACCCATCAGCGCTGCCAGCAACAGGTTGAGCGTCATGGCTGCGGTCATGACCACACCCAGCGACCAGCTGTCATACAGGAAGTAGGCGACCACGCCGATCACCCCCCCCCAGATCAGACCATTGATCAAGCCGACAGCCAGCTCCTTGCGCAGCAATCGCGCCGTATTACCGGTATTGACCTGATCCAGCGCCATCGCGCGGACGATCATGGTGATGGTCTGGTTACCGGAGTTGCCGCCAATCCCGGCCACGATAGGCATCAGCGCAGCGAGCGCCACCAACTTCTCGATGGAGCCTTCGAACAGGCCGATCACACGCGAGGCCAGAAACGCGGTTACCAGGTTGACTGCCAGCCAGGACCAGCGGTTGCGCAGCGAACGCCATACCGACGCGAAGATGTCTTCTTCTTCACGCAGACCCGCCATGTTGAGGACTTCGCTCTCGCTTTCCTCACGGATCAGGTCGACCATTTCATCGATGGTCAGACGGCCGATCAGCTTGCCGTTCTTGTCCACGACCGGCGTGGAGATAAGGTCGTAACGCTCAAACGCCTGTGCCGCATCGTAGGCATCGTCTTCAGGGTGAAAGCTGACCGGATCGTTGGCCATGACTTCGCCAACCTGCTTCTCCGGATCATTGACCAGCAGACGCTTGATCGGCAGCACGCCCTTGAGCACACCCTCGGAATCGACTACGAACAGTTTGTCGGTGTGACCAGGCAGCTCTTTGAGCCTGCGCAGGTAGCGCAGCACGACTTCAAGGCTGACATCCTCACGGATCGTCACCATCTCGAAGTCCATCAGCGCACCGACCTGATCCTCGTCATAGGACAAGGCCGACCGCACGCGCTCACGCTGCTGTGAATCCAGTGTTTCCATGAGCTCGTGAACGACGTCGCGGGGCAACTCGGGAGCAAGGTCGGCCAGTTCGTCGGCGTCCATGTCCCGTGCCGCCGCGAGCAACTCATGATCGTCCATGTCGGCGATCAGGGTTTCACGAACGGAATCGGATACTTCAAGAAGAATGTCGCCGTCGCGCTCGGCCTTGACCAACTGCCAGACGGTCAGGCGGTCTTCCAGGGGCAAGGCTTCAAGGATATAGGCGACGTCGGCAGAGTGAAGGTCTTCGAGCTTGCGTTGCAACTCGACGAGGTTCTGCCGGTGAACCAGGTTTTCTACACGGTCCTGATGCTGACCTTCCTGACGGTGGGTCAGGTCTTCAACAATACGCTGGCGCTGCAGCAGATCGACAACCTGAGCCAGGCGATCCTGCAAGCTTTCCTGCGTTTTTTTTACTTCTCTTTCGGTCATAGGCGAACTCCACTCCCAGCAGCGGAGCACGCCGGGAGATCAATCAGTTAATTCATGATTGTTGAAAAACATTATCGAGTAACGACTGGGTATGTCCATGGAGGTGTTCCACAAGCCCCGGCGGAGCTGACGGGCGCAATGATACACCGCTTTGAGCGAAGCGCACGCGAGAAAATTCAGCTCATAACAACCGTTTGCAGCGCAAACCTGCACAACTCCGTAAGCCAGCCAGGGTTCGACGTCACATTCAGCCAATAAAACACGCTCGCCCCTTTCAAAGACCGCAGTTAGCCTTTGCCGACACCTGTCACGGAGGACCTTGAGCATGCGACCTGAAAATCATCTGCTGCTGTGGAGCGCCCTGCTCTGCCTTCCTGCCGCTGCAACCGCCAGCAACGTTCATCGCTGCGAGGATGCATCCGGAAAGATTACGTTTACCACCCTCGGCTGCCCGGATGGACACAGTACCCGCCTGCAGAGAGCCTTCAACGCACCACCGGGAACCCGTATCGATGTGCTGCCGCCCGCCAACACTGCGCAAACCGCGCGTGGAAAACCGGCCGATCAGACACCGGTCGTGGTCGGCACACGCGATGATGGCTGTGGAAACCGCTTGAGCGCCGAACAGCGCCGGGCTGCGATCATCAACCAGCGCACCCCTCCCGGTATGACGCAGCGTGATGTCGAGAGCCTGCTGGGACGCCCCGACAAAGTCACTAATCGCAACGGAGAATTGCATTACGTGTACAACCAGAAAAAAGGCCGCAGCAATAAGGTGACATTTGACGAGAACGGATGCGTTAAAGGAAAACGCTAGAAAGCAAAAAGCCCACATCTTTCGATGTGGGCTTTTCGTTTGTATGGTGCACTCGACAGGATTCGAACCTGTGACCGCTCGGTTCGTAGCCGAGTACTCTATCCAGCTGAGCTACGAGTGCATTGGTGTTTTTAGACCAGATCACCTCTGGTTGGAGCCAGTTATCGGAAACCTTGTAATTACTTACAACACTTCAAACAACTTTAAATGGTGCACTCGACAGGATTCGAACCTGTGACCGCTCGGTTCGTAGCCGAGTACTCTATCCAGCTGAGCTACGAGTGCATTGGTGTTTTTAGACCAGATCACCTCTGGTTGGAGCCAGTTATCGGAAACCTTGTAATTACTTACAACACTTCAAACAACTTTAAATGGTGCACTCGACAGGATTCGAACCTGTGACCGCTCGGTTCGTAGCCGAGTACTCTATCCAGCTGAGCTACGAGTGCATGTGTTGATGCCGCGCATTATAGGTCGTAAAATTGTTTAGTCAAGCACTTTTTCTAGTAAATTCAACAACTTACAGATCAAGCCCAATCTTACGCACTACATAAATAATGGCGGAGAACGGGGGATTCGAACCCCCGACACCCTTTTGAGGTGTACTCCCTTAGCAGGGGAGCGCCTTCGGCCACTCGGCCAGCTCTCCGCAACACGGGGCGTATAATAACCACCCTTTTCCCCGTTTGCAAACCAAAAATTCAATAAAAATTAATGGCTTGGTTCTTCGTCCTTCTCTTTCTTGATACGCAGGTAAATCTCTTCACGATGAACCGCGACTTCCTTGGGCGCATTGACACCAATACGCACCTGATTACCCTTCACTCCGAGCACGGTGACGGTGATCTCACCATCTCCAATGATCAGGCTTTCCGCGCACCGACGAGTCAGAATCAGCATACTTTTCTCCTTACGCCTTTATTCAGGGACAACAGTCTGCAAACCTATAGGCAGTGACAGTAGCAAAACGCCATAACCACTACCTGTATATCGACTAACGCAAAGAAAACAAAAGCCCTTCTGCGCAGCACCCGAAAGACGCGGTCACGCCGCGCCCTTCGATGACAGGGTCATTCACCCTGCCGCGGAGCATCCAGCTCAAAGGCCGTGTGCAGTGCGCGCACAGCCAACTCCAGGTATTTCTCTTCGATGACCACGGAAACCTTGATTTCCGATGTGGAGATCATCTGGATATTGATGCTCTCCTTGGCCAGCGCTTCGAACATACGACTGGCAACGCCGGCATGCGAGCGCATACCAACGCCGACGATGGACACCTTGGCGATCTTGGTATCGCCGGACACTTCACGCGCGCTGATTTCGCGCGCGGTAGCCTCAAGCACCTGCAAGGCCGCCTGATAGTCGTTGCGATGGATCGTGAAGGTGAAATCGGTGGTGTTATCGTGCGAGACGTTCTGCACGATCATGTCCACTTCGATATTGGCCGCGCTGATCGGGCCGAGAATCTTGAACGCCACGCCGGGGGTGTCTGGCACACCACGGATGGTCAGCTTGGCTTCATCGCGGTTGAAGGCGATGCCGGAAATGATCGGCTGTTCCATGGATTCCTCTTCATCGATTGTAATAAGGGTGCCCGGCCCCTCTTTGAAGCTGTGCAGAACGCGCAGCGGGACATTGTATTTGCCGGCGAATTCGACCGCACGGATCTGCAGCACCTTGGAACCGAGGCTGGCCATTTCCAGCATCTCTTCAAAGGTGATCTTGTCGAGGCGCTGGGCCTGCGACACGACGCGCGGATCAGTGGTGTAGACGCCATCGACGTCGGTGTAGATCTGGCACTCGTCCGCTTTCAGCGCCGCCGCCAGGGCAACACCGGTCGTGTCCGAGCCACCACGCCCGAGGGTCGTGATGTTGCCGTGTTCGTCGACACCCTGGAAACCGGCGACCACCACCACGCGACCCGCTTTCAGGTCGGAGCGGATCTTCTGGTCGTCGATCTGCAGGATGCGCGCCTTGTTGTGCGCGCTGTCGGTGAGAATACGCACCTGATTGCCGGTGTAGGACACCGCCGGAACGCCACGCTTCATCAAGGCCATCGCCAGCAGCGCGATGGTCACCTGCTCGCCCGTGGAGACAATGACATCCAGCTCACGGGGAACCGGCTGATCACTGATCTGCCTGGCCAGCTCGATCAGACGATTGGTTTCACCGCTCATGGCCGACAGTACGACCACCAGGTCGTCACCCGCCTCACGGAATTTCTTGACCTTGTCGGCCACCTGCTCGATGCGCTCTACAGAGCCCACGGAGGTGCCGCCAAATTTCTGTACGATTAAAGCCATCTCAAAGCCGCCTCAAATCCCGTTAAGAGCACCCATTAACATTCGAGTCCAAGTAAGGCCTGCCGGTGTGCGGCAGGCCTGCTGACCCGACTCAGATACCCTGCTCTACAAAAGGAACGGCCAGTGCCAGCGCTGAATCCAGCGCACCGGCATCGACACCACCGCCTTGAGCCATATCAGGACGGCCACCACCTTTACCACCTACGGCGGCAGCTGCCTGCTTCATCAAATCACCGGCTTTGAGTTGGCCAGTCAGGTCCTTGGTCACGCCTGCAACCAAGACAACCTTGTCCTCATGAACACTGCCGAGCAGGATCACTGCGCGGCCGAGCTTGTTCTTCAACTGATCGACAAGCGCCAACAGCGCCTTGCCGTCCTGACCATCCAGGCGCGTGGCCAGAACCTTGACCCCTTTGACATCCAGCGCAGCTGATGACAGGTCGTCACCGGCGGCACTGGCTGCCTTGGCTTGCAGTTGTTCCAGTTGTTTTTCCAGCAGACGGTTGCGTTCAATCACCGCCGTCAGCTTGTCCAGCAGGTTGTCGCGATTGCCTTTGACCAGCGTCGCGGCTTCCTTGAGTTGATCTTCGGCCGAATTCAGCCAGGCCAGGGCCGCAGCGCCGGTGACTGCCTCGATACGGCGCACGCCTGCTGCGACACCGCCTTCACTAACGATCTTGAACAGCGCGATGTCACCGGTGCGGCTGGCGTGAATGCCACCACACAGCTCGACAGAAAACTCGCCGCCCATGCTCAGTACGCGAACGCTGTCGCCGTACTTCTCGCCGAACAGCGCCATGGCGCCCTTCTTCTTCGCCGTGTCGATATCGGTTTCTTCGGTCATGACCTCGGTGTTCTTGCGAATCTCGGCGTTGACGATATCTTCCAGCGCGCGCAGTTGCTCGGCCTTGATCGCTTCGAAGTGGCTGAAGTCGAAGCGCAGACGCTGACTGTCGACCAGCGAGCCTTTCTGCTGAACGTGCTCACCCAGCACCTGACGCAATGCGGCATGCAGCAAGTGAGTGGCCGAATGGTTCAATTTGGTTGCATCGCGAACTTCATCAGCCACTTGTGTTTCAACCTGCGCGCCAACACTCAGGCTGCCGGACGCCACAACGCCGTGGTGCAGGAAGGCGCCGCCGGTCTTAGTGGTATCACTGACGTCAAAGCGCGCGTCACCGGCCTGCAGGAAACCACTGTCACCGATCTGACCGCCCGACTCGGCGTAGAACGGAGTGACGTCGAGAATCACCACGCCCTCTTCACCTTCATTCAGGTGAGAAACCGACTGGCCTTCCTTATAGAGGGCCACGACGCTGGCGCTGCCAGTGGTCGCCGAGTAACCGGTGAACTGGGTGGCCACATCGACCTTGACCAGGCTGTTGTAATCCATGCCGAACGAACTGGCCGAACGGGCGCGCACGCGCTGGGCGTCCATTTCACGCTCGAAGCCTGCTTCGTCCAGGGTCAGATTACGCTCACGGGCGATGTCGCCTGTCAGGTCCATCGGGAAGCCATAGGTGTCGTACAGCTTGAACACCACTTCGCCCGGAACCACGGTGCCTTTGAGGTCGGCCAGATCCTGTTCGAGAATTTTCAGACCTTGCTCGAGGGTCTTGGCGAACTGCTCTTCTTCGCCTTTGAGTACGCGTTCGATGTGCGACTGCTGCTGCACCAGCTCAGGGAACGCAGACCCCATCTCGGCAACCAGCGCGGCAACGATCTGGTAGAAGAAGCTGCCCTTGGCACCCAGCTTGTTGCCGTGACGGCAGGCGCGACGAATGATGCGGCGCAGCACATAACCGCGACCTTCATTGGACGGCAGCACGCCGTCGGCGATCAGGAAGCCGCACGAGCGAATGTGGTCAGCCACGACCTTCAGCGAAGCCTGGTTGTCATTGCTGCAACCAATGGCCTTGGCAGACGCAGCCAGCAGGCTCTGGAACAGATCGATTTCGTAGTTGGAGTGCACGTGCTGCAGAACCGCACTGACACGCTCCAGGCCCATGCCGGTATCGACCGAAGGCGCTGGCAGCGGGTGCAGCACACCATCTGCAGTCCGGTTGAACTGCATGAATACGTTGTTCCAGATTTCGATGTAACGGTCGCCGTCTTCTTCCGGCGAGCCTGGCGGGCCACCCCAGATTTCCGGGCCGTGGTCGAAGAAAATCTCGCTGCAAGGACCGCACGGGCCGGTATCGCCCATGGTCCAGAAGTTATCGGAGGCGTACGGTGCGCCTTTGTTGTCGCCAATGCGAACCATGCGCTCGGCTGGCACGCCGATCTCCTTGGTCCAGATGTCATAGGCTTCATCGTCAGTGGCGTACACCGTGACCCAGAGTTTTTCCTTGGGCAGGTTGAGCCATTTTTCGGAGGTCAGGAACGTCCAGGCGTAGGTGATCGCATCACGCTTGAAATAGTCACCGAAGCTGAAGTTGCCCAGCATCTCGAAAAAAGTATGGTGACGGGCGGTATAGCCGACGTTTTCCAGGTCGTTGTGCTTGCCACCGGCACGCACGCATTTCTGACTGGTAACGGCGCGGGTGTAGGCGCGCTTTTCCTGGCCCAGGAAGCAATCCTTGAACTGGTTCATGCCTGCGTTGGTGAACAGCAGGGTTGGGTCGTTGCCCGGAATCAAGGAGCTTGAAGCGACACGAGTGTGGCCTTGCTCTTCGAAGAAGCCAAGGAAGGCTTCACGGATTTCTGCGCTTTTCATAGGTTCTTCCACGGAGACTGCGGCCAGAGGCAAGTGCAAAACGTCAAATGACGTAGCGACGGCAAAGGGCCGCATTATATAGGCGTTGCGCCCTCGGTACAGTGTGTTTGTGCGATAGAAACAAGTAACTGGATTATCGGCATGTCATGAGTGTTCAAAGGCTGCGAATGCGGCGATGACCTGTTCGATCTGAGCGCGCGACACGTTCATGTGGGTCACCATACGCAGCCGCGGTGCGGCCGTGAGTACGATGCCCCGCTCGGCGCAGAACGCCTTGAGCGATGCCGCGCGCTCGCCGATCGGCACATAGACCATATTGGTCTGTACCGGCTCGACAGCGTAGCCGAGCCCGCTCAGGCCTTCAGCCAGAAACGCCGCGTTGGCATGGTCATCCGCCAACCGCTCGACCTGATGATCCAGCGCGTAGAGCCCTGCCGCAGCCAGCCCTCCAGCCTGACGCATGCCACCGCCCAGCATCTTGCGCAAGCGGCGGGCCTTGGCGATCAACGGGTGCGAACCGCAGAGCACCGAGCCGATCGGCGCGCCCAGCCCCTTGGAGAGGCAGACCGAAACAGAATCGAAGTGCCGGGTAATCTCGCGAACATCGACACCCAGCCTGACCGAAGCGTTGTACAGCCGTGCGCCGTCCAGGTGGAGAGCGAGCCCCTTTTCCAGGGTCAGGGTACGCGCGGCAGCCAGGTAGTCCAAGGGCAGCACTTTGCCCTGCATGGTGTTTTCCAGAGCCAGCAGGCGCGTGCGGGCGAAGTGAAAGTCATCGGGTTTGATGGCGTCGAGCACCTGCTGCAGGTCCAGAGAACCGTCGGCCTGTACCTCCAGTGGCTGCGGCTGAATGGAGCCCAGCACTGCCGCACCGCCACCTTCGTACTTATAGGTGTGGGCCTGCTGGCCGACGATGTACTCATCGCCGCGTTCACAGTGCGCCATCAGCGCCAGCAGATTGCTCATGGTGCCCGACGGCACGAACAGCGCGGCGTCGAACCCGAGACGCCTGGCGAGCGTTGCTTCGAGCAGATTGACCGTAGGGTCCTCACCGTAGACGTCATCGCCAACGGGCGCACGTGCCATGGCATCGAGCATGCCGGCCGTAGGCAGAGTCACTGTGTCGCTGCGCAGATCGATGACAGTCACGAAAAAGCTCCCTGAAGTTGAAGATCGATAATGCATGCAACCTTTGGCTTGCAACAAGGCATTACTGAGGCCGCGGTACATGATAATCAAGCACCGCCGCTCTCGATACTCCGTGCCCTTATAAGAAAAAGGTAGGTGTACCGTACGAAAGTGTCCATGCATGATCCAGCGAACTATGATAAAAATCTCGCGCCGGCCACGTAAAGTGACGGCAACGTTCTCAGGGCGGGGTGCAATTCCCCACCGGCGGTAATGATGCGCAATGCGTCTAGCCCGCGAGCGCTTGGGGATCGCGGCTTTGGCTGCTATCTGCAAGGTCAGCAGACCCGGTGTGATTCCGGGGCCGACGGTCATAGTCCGGATGAAGAGAGAGCGGGATTGGTGTCAGCAAGAACGTCTGTAAAACCTATCCATGAACGACATCGTTCAGGAGGCTTTCCTACGCAGCTTGAATCCCTTTCGATCCAAATGCCCTGTTTTTTCCATAAACAGGAGTCAGAACACGTGCAACCAACTGCAATCGACAGCAAAAGCAAAAGCCACGCAAACGAGCGTGTCGCGTTCATCCAGGCCTGCTGGCACAAGGATATCGTCGACCAGAGCCGTAAAGGGTTTATCGCCGAGATGGCCAATCAGGGCTATGCCGAAAGCGATATCGACATCTTTGAAGTGGGCGGCGCCTTTGAAATCCCGCTGCATGCAAAACTGCTGGCCAATACCGGCCGCTACGCTGGCATCGTCGGCGCCGCACTGGTAGTGGACGGAGGCATCTATCGTCACGAATTCGTCGCGCAGTCAGTGGTCAGCGCATTGATGCAGGTCCAACTGGAAACCGAAGTACCGGTGTTCTCCGTGGTCCTGACACCGCATCACTTCCATGCAGGCGAAGAGCATCAGAGGTTCTTCTTCGATCACTTCGTGCACAAGGGCGAAGAAGCGGCCAAGACCTGCGCTGACACCCTGAACAAGGTACGCAGTCTGCGCCGTCTGGATGCACAGCAGAAAGCGGCCTGCTAAGACGAAGCATCGGTAGGTGTTCTCCCGGACACCTATCGTTCCTCACGCTTCAGCGTGGGAATGCCGTTCTGGACGCTCTGCGTCCGGTCTTGAAAGTGCCTGGCGATCAGCCGAGGCTATCCGCATCAGTGGGTACGATCAGAATCCCCGCCCGCAGGCCGTTTTTGACCCTGGGGTTGGGGAAGATGATCCTCGCGCCCTCCTCTTCCACTAACCAGCGTGAACCACCCGCGTCTTCGGCCAGCACGTAGCCTTTTTCCAGCGGCGAGAAGTTCTCGACGTCATCGGCCAGGTTGAACGTGAACGCATCGGTACGCTTGATCACTTCCCGCGCCACGCTGAACAGCTGCAACCCTTCAAGATCGTCATCCCGCTCGGGCTCGGTGCCCTCGATGAGCTGCTCGAGACACAAGCGCAGTGGCCCAAGATTGACCTCCTGGTTCTGCCCGAACGGCCGCGCCTTGCCCAGTTCCAGAGTGAAGGCCTCGGCACCCAACTGATCGTAGGTGTAGGCGCTGAACACAATGGACGGCTTGTTTTGCAGCAACACCGCACTCATACCCGCAGCCCGCAGCCGGGCCAGTTCAAGCCGCGAATGATTACGTCCTTCCTTCCACGGGTACAGCGCGAATTGCTCGATCGTCGAGCCACGAATGGCCGTGTGCAGGTCGTAATGCAGGCGGTAGCGGTCCGGCAGGCTGAAGAAAGTGGCTGCCAGTCGCTCCAGCTCGCAAGCGCGCAAGGCCTCGGCGCCACCACTCTGCTCGTGCCGGCCATTGAACAGCCGATTGACATCCTGCTCGACAAAACGCGTCCCGCGTCGCATGGCGTCGGGATTGCCGAACAGGAACAGAATACGTGCGCGCGGTTTCAGGTCGCCGCGCGCGATGCTGCGGATCAGTTCATCCAGCAGCTCGATGGGTGCCGTCTCGTTGCCATGGATACCGGCAGACAGCAGCAGATCGGTGCCATTGTCACGAACTTCTGGCGGGCGGACTTCCAGCGCGCCCTCGCCCATCCAGCGCATGCGCACGCCTTCGACGGTCAGTTGAGTCTTCTCCGCTGGCTCACGTCCAGCCAGGGTCAGTTCAAGCAGTTTGCCGAGGGCGAGCATGGCGCGCTTCCTTAGTGGTTGCAGTCAGGGCCGTGAACGTGACCGTCTTCCTCGACACCCATGTCGGCTGGCTCCATTTCCAGTTGCAGGCTGACCAGGTTGGTCGCCAGCGGACGCAGCAGCAGGTTGGCGTATTCGGCGTCGTCTTCTTCGACGTCAACGCCGATCAGCAACTGGCCACGGCCATCCTGCTGAATCCACAATTCCTTGCCCTGCCAGATGACGGCAACGCGGGTGCAGGACGTTTCCAGCTGGGTGCCATCAGTGTCTTCAAGGATCAGTTGCAGGGCGTCGCTCATGTAGGAATGCTCTCTATAAATGAAATAGTGCGCAGGACAATTGCCCGACGCGCAGGGTGCTTCAATTCAGTTGAAACGGATAAACCGCGCCCAGTTTAAGGATTTGCGTCAGTTCATCCAATGCCGTGCGACATTCGTTGAGCAATCGGGGGTCGGCCAGATCGCTTTCACTCATGCGGTCCCGGTAGTGCCTGTCGACCCACTGCGTCAACGTTTCGTATAACGGCGCGGTCATGATCACCCCCGGATTCACCGCCGCCAGCTCGGTGTCATTGAGCGCCACACGCAAGCGCAGGCAGGCCGGACCTCCGCCGTTCTGCATGCTTTGCTTGAGGTCGAACACCTTGACCTCGGCAACCGGGCTGTCATCGGCAATCAGCCGTTGCAGGTAAGCCCAGACGCTCGCATTAGCCTGGCACTCCTGCGGCACGATCAGCAGCATCGAGCCATCGGGCCGCGACAACAGCTGGCTATTGAACAGATAGGAGCGCACGGCATCCTGAACCGAGACCTCGGCACGCGGTACGCAAATAGCCCGCAACTGCCCGCCGACACGACTGAGTTTGTCGCGCAGCTCATCGAGCATCGGCTCGGTATTGAGGAATGCATCCTGGTGATAAAACAAGACCTCACCGTTGCCGACCGCAATCACATCGTTATGGAACACACCCTGATCAATGACCGCCGGGTTCTGCTGACTATAGACCACGCCGGCCTCGCTCAGACCGTGCAGCCGCGCAACGGCGCGTGACGCCTCCAGGGTCTGACGGGCCGGGTACTTCTGCGGCGCCGGGTAGCGCGTGTCGAACGCACTGCGACCGAACACGAAAAACTCGACCCCAGCCTCGCCGTAATCACGACAGAAACGGGTGTGGTTGGCAGCGCCCTCATCACCGAACTGCGCGACAGCCGGTAACGCAGGGTGATGAGCGAAATGCTTTGCATCGGCGAACATGACGCCCAGCACGCGAGTGGTGGTCGGATGCTCGATGCTGCGGTGGTATTTGCAGTTGAGGTTGGCCGCCGTGAAATGCACGCGCCGATCGGCAGTGTCGGCACTGGGGCTGACCGTGGCCGCGTTGGCCACCCACATGCTGGATGCCGAGCAACTGGCGACCAGCAGCGGCATGTCCTGACGGGCCGCCTTTTCAATCACCTGCTCATCGCTGCCGGTGAAGCCCAGACGGCGCAGGCCGGACACATCAGGACGTTCCTGCGGTGCCAGCACGCCCTGGGTAAAACCCAGGTCCATCAGCGCCTTCATTTTTGCCAGGCCTTGCAGCGCCGCCTCACGCGGGTTAGCGCTTTGCTGGCTGTTACTCTGGGAGGCAACGTTACCGTAGGACAACCCGCCGTAGTTGTGGGTTGGCCCGACCAGACCGTCAAAATTCACTTCGCAGGACTTCATCGGCAAGGCTCCGTGGATCTGTTTTTATAAGCAATCGTGCGCACTGTCAGCTCAGCCTGATACCGGGGGTCAGTGTCGCAGGCAGCGTCAGGCTGTCCGCCTCCAGCGAAGCCACCGGATAGGCGCAATAATCGGCCGCGTAATAGGCGCTGGCGCGGTGGTTGCCCGAGGCACCGACCCCGCCGAACGGAGCGCTGCTGGCGGCTCCGGTCAACGGCTTGTTCCAGTTGACGATCCCGGCACGGCTGTGCAGCCAGAACTGCTGATAACGCGCTTCGGAGTCCGAGAGCAAACCTGCGGCCAGGCCATAACGGGTGGCGTTGGCTTCGGCGATGGCGGCGTCAAAACCGGCGTAGCGAATGACCTGCAGCAGCGGGCCGAACAGCTCTTCGTCGGGTCGATCCGGCACCGCGCTGACATCGATAATGCCCGGTGTCAGCAGCGCGGCGCCGGGCTGCGGCTGGCGCATTTCCAACAGGGTCAGCGCGCCGTTGGCGAGCAGCTTGCGCTGCGCGTCGAGCAAGGCACGTGCGGCCTCCAGCGAAATCACCGAGCCCATGAACGGCGCAGGCTGTTGATCGAACGCCCCGGCTTCGATAGTCGCGCTGACGCCAACCAGTCGTGCCAGCAAGGCATCCCCCCAGTCGCCTTCGGGCACCAGCAAACGACGCGCACAGGTGCAGCGCTGGCCGGCGGAAATAAAGGCCGACTGAATGATGGTGTACACCGCTGCATCGATGTCCTGAACCTGATCGACGATCAACGGATTGTTACCGCCCATTTCCAGCGCAAGAATCTTGTCCGGCCGACCGGCGAACTGCTGGTGCAGCGCATTGCCAGTCCGGCTCGACCCGGTGAAGAACAGGCCGTCGATGCCCGGATTGGCCGCCAGCGCGATACCGGTTTCGCGACCGCCCTGCAGCAGGTTCAGGACACCGGCAGGCAGCCCGGCTTCGATCCAGCAGTTGACGGTCAGCTCAGCGACCTTCGGTGTCAGCTCGCTGGGTTTGAACAGCACCACGTTGCCCGCCAGCAAGGCCGGGACGATATGGCCGTTGGGCAGATGCCCCGGAAAGTTGTACGGGCCGAACACAGCGACCACGCCATGCGGCTTGTGGCGCAGTACCGCAGTGGCGTCGCCCAGTGGCCCGCTCTTTTCGCCGGTTCGTTCGCGATAGCTCTGCACCGAGATGGCGATCTTGTTGACCATGCTGGTCACTTCGGTCGCCGACTCCCACAACGGTTTGCCGGTTTCTTCACCGATGCAGTGCGCCAGCGCGTCGGCATGATGCTTGAGACGTGCAGCGAAGGCTTCCAGTACCGCGATGCGCTGATCCAGAGACAGCAGCGCCCAGCCGGGAAATGCCTGACGCGCCGCCTGCACCGCTTGCTCGACCTGCGCGGAGCTCGCGCCACGCCCGGACCACAGCACCTGCTGAGTCACGGGGTTCAGCGACTTGACCAGCTCACCCTGCCCTTCCTGCCAGGCACCTGCGATGTAAAGGCTATTCATCAAACGCCCTCCCGCGCCGCAGACAAGGGCACCGCGCGTACGTTGTCGCCGGCACTCATGCGCAGCCGCCTGGCGGTTTGCGGAGCGACGACCAGCGTGCCAGCGGCAAAACGCGCAGCGCCTACGGTCACGCGGCAGTCTTCACGCTTGCGGTTGTAGATCAGGAACTGTGGAGCATCGTCACCGGGCGTGCCGATGGCCAGCACCAGCGCCTGGCTGTCCTTGATTGCGCGAATCTTACCGGTCTCGCACTCGATAGCCGGGCCGGCATCGAAGATGTCGACATAACCCTGATACGAAAAGCCCTCGCTCTTGAGCATGGTCAGCGCAGGCTCGGTGTCGGCGTGCACCCGCCCAATCACGTTGCGTGCGTCTTCGGAAAGAAAGCAGCTGTACAACGGAAACTTGGGCATCAGTTCGGCGATGAATGCCTTGTTGCCCACGCCGGTCAGGTAATCGGCCTGGCTGAATTCCATCTTGAAGAAGTGCCGCCCCAGGCTTTCCCAGAACGGCGAACGGCCCTGCTCATCGGACATGCCGCGCATTTCGGCAATGATCTTGTTGCCGAACAGCCTGGGGAATTCGGCGATGAACAGCATGCGCGCCTTGGACAGCAGGCGGCCGTTGAGGCCGGTGCGCGAATCGCTGTGCAGGAACAGCGAGCACAGCTCGGAATTGCCGGTCAGGTCGTTGGCCAGGAACAGGGTCGGAATTTCCCGGTAGATGTTCAGCTCCTGTGAAGCACTGACGGTCAGACCAACCCGGTAGTTGTACCAGGGCTCGCGCAGACCGACCGCTCCGGCGATGGCGGAAATGCCCACCACCCGGCCGTCATCATCTTCCAGCACGAACAGGTAATCGGCGTCGCCGCGCTCGGCTTCGCCGCGAAAGGTCTTTTCGGCCCAGCCTACCCGGTGCGCCAGACGCTGCTCATTGGCGGGCAGGGTCGTCAGACCGGCGCCGGTGCTGCGCGCCAGCTCGATCAACGCGGGCAGGTCGCTGCTGCGTACAGGACGAACGATCATGTTATCTCCTCAGCGGCTCATCAAGAGCCTTGAAACTCGCTAATCAGCTATCGAACGTCCGGTTCAGATCGCGACGATCCGCACACTGGCACCTTCACCAACACCCAGGGCATCGGCAGCCTGGAGGCTCAGCACCACTGGCCTGCCGGGCGCCCAGTCCAGCTCCAGGAGCACCGCGCGGTAGTCCTGCAACAGGCCATTGGCGATCAGATACAGACGCCCGCCCTTGCCGACATCGCTGGTTTGCCCGGGCTCGACCTTGACCGGAACCAGACGGCTCTGGGCAATCGAACGGATCCCGGATACCCGCGCGTGCAGCGTCGGTCCACCGTCGAAAATGTCGATGTAGTGATCGGTTTCAAAGCCTTCGCGCATCAGGATGTCGAAGGTGATCTGCGCACGCGGATGCACCTGACCCATGGCCTCCTGCGCCGCGTCAGGCAGCAATGGCACGTAGATCGGGTAATGCGGCATCAGCTCGGCGAGGAAGGTCCGGCTTTTCAGCCCGCACAGGCGTTCGGCAGCGGCGTAATTGATATCGAAGAAGTTGCGCCCGATGGCATCCCAGAATGGTGAGTCGCCCTGCTCATCGCTGTAACCGACGATCTCGGTCACCACCGAATCGGCAAAGCGCTCGGGGTGACTGGCGACAAACAGCAGACGGCCGCGCGAATTGAGCTCCGACCATGCCGTGCCGACCAGCTCCGGGACTACGTAGAAACTGGTCAGCAGACTGTTGCCGGTCAGGTCATGACACTGCGACAGCACGTGAATCTTGTTATGGATCTTCAGCTCACGGGAAGCATGCACGAAGGTTTCGTTGCGGAAACTGTAGAACGGCTCGGAATAGCCCGCCGAGGCCACGATGCCCGAGCAGCCCACCAGCTTGCCGCTTTCGCTGTCTTCGAGCACGAAGAAGTAGGTTTCTTCGCCGTTGAAGCTGACCTCGGCGGCAAACGAAGCCTCCGACGAGCCGATCTTGTCGGTCAGGCGGCCAGCATCGTCGGGCAAGGACGTGACACCGATAGGGCTGTCGGCAGCGAGGCGTTGAACCTCGGCCAGGTCAGCCATTTGCGCAGGGCGCATTACCAGCATGGTGCCACTCCTTGTAGATCGACCAGCCTTTACGACCGGCGCTAGTAAGAGCACCACGCGGCGTCAGGCCGCATGGCGCAGGAAACAGGTTCGGCACCCGCCATCAGGCGGGCACCGCAAGGTTGCAATCGAGTCAGGATGTCAGTTTGGCGATGGCGCGTTCGAAGCGGTTCAGGCCCTCTTCGATGTCTGCGTCTTCAATCACCAGGCTCGGCGCGAAACGAATCACGTCAGGGCCGGCCTGCAGAATCATCAGGTCCTGGGCCTCGGCCGCATTGAAGATGTCCTTGGCCTTGCCTTTCCAGGCATCGGATAACACGCAACCGATCAGCAAGCCCAGACCGCGCACTTCGCTGAACACGCCATACTGCTGGCCGATGCTTTCCAGACGGGTCTTGAACTGTTGATGCTTGCGCTGCACGCCAGCCAGCACTTCAGGCGTATTGACGACATCGATGACCGCTTCACCGACCGCGCAAGCCAGCGGGTTACCGCCATAGGTGGTGCCATGGACGCCGACCGCAAAGTGCTTGGCGAGCTTTTCAGTGGTGAGCATGGCCGCCAGCGGGAAGCCGCCGCCGATGCTCTTGGCGCTGGAAAGGATGTCCGGGGTCACGCCGTAATGCATGTAGGCGAACAGATGGCCGCTACGGCCCATGCCGCTCTGCACTTCATCGAACACCAGCAGCGCGTTGTGCTCGTCACACAGCTTGCGCGCACCTTGCAGGTACTCAAGCTGACCCGGCAGCACACCGCCCTCGCCCTGGATCGGCTCCAACACCACGGCACAGGTCTTGTCGGTAACGGCGGCCTTCAGTGCGTCGAGGTCGTTGTACGGCACATGGCTGATGCCGGTGATCTTCGGCCCGAAACCATCGGAGTACTTCGGCTGCCCACCCACGCTGACAGTGAACAGGGTACGGCCATGAAAACTGTTCAGGGCCGCGATGATTTCGTACTTTTCCGGGCCGTACTGATCATGCGCCACACGACGCGCCAGCTTGAAAGCGGCTTCGTTGGCTTCAGCACCGGAGTTACAGAAGAACACGCGCTCGGCGAACGTCGCATCCACCAGTTTTTTCGCCAGACGCAGGGTCGGCTCGTTGGTGAAGACGTTGGACACATGCCAGAGGTTATTGGCCTGCTCGGTCAAGGCACCGACCAGCGCCGGGTGGCAGTGGCCCAATACGTTGACGGCGATCCCGCCCGAGAAATCCACCAGTTCGCGCCCCGCCTGATCCCAGACCCGGGAGCCCGCACCGCGCACGGGGATGAACCCGGCCGGGGCGTAATTGGGGACCATTACCTGGTCGAAATCGGCGCGTTGCACCGCAGCATGCTCAACGGACATCGGAGTCTCCTGATGAGGAACGCCTGCCTGAAACTGGCGAGCGATGGAAAGATTGTAAGGACTGAATTGTGTTCGGCCTTGCCGCCAGGCGACAACTTGTTACAGCGCAAAACCGGGTTTTTTCAAGGTTTTCGGCAATGCGACAATTTGCGTCACAAAGGCGCAGTTTAAACGGATTGAGGCTGGCCTGTCTGGACCAGAGCTGTCGCGGCAGCACTTCTATCGCGACAAGGCAATCAACCGCGTTCGGCAGGCACAGGGGAAAGTTCGAACGGGCTGCTGCTGCGTCGCTGATTGCGGTCTTCACGCGGCGTGGCACCGAAGAAATTGCGGTAAGCGCTGGAGAAGTGCGGCCCCGAGGAAAAACCGCACGAAAGGCCGATCTGAATGATCGACTTGCTGGTCTGCATCAGCATCTGGCGCGCCTTGTTCAAGCGCAGCTCCAGATAATACTGACTGGGCACACGGTTAAGGTACTGCTTGAAGATCCGTTCCAATTGACGACGA
Organism: Pseudomonas sp. ICMP 10191; assembly: GCF_001467335.1. NCBI lineage: Bacteria > Pseudomonadati > Pseudomonadota > Gammaproteobacteria > Pseudomonadales > Pseudomonadaceae > Pseudomonas > Pseudomonas sp. ICMP 10191. Next base: position 164,777 of record NZ_LKGW01000179.1, on the reverse strand, counting down.
GACACGCACACGTGCTGGGCGATTTCGTCGGTGGTCAACGGCTCTTCGATGTTGGCCTCCATCAACAGTACCGCTTGGGTCAGCTTGGGATGGCTGGAGCCCAGACGGTTCTGCAGCGGAATGCGCTGACGCTCGCCGCCTTCGCGAATGCGCTCGACCACCAGCTCCTCGGAAACCGCCCCCGCCAGTTCGGCCCCATGATCACGGGACAGCACCGCCAGCAGCAGGTCGAGCACCGACATGCCACCACAGGCAGTCAGGCGATCCCGGTCCCAATCGAACAAATGGCTGGTGGCGATGACCTTGGGGAAGCGCTCGGCGAAGTCGTCCTGCCAGCGCCAGTGCACAGCGGCCCGGTAGCCATCCAGCAGGCCCAGTTGCGCAAGCGGATAGACGCCCGCCGACAGCCCGCCAATCGAACAACCGGCACGCACCAGTTGCTTGAGCGCGCTGCCCAGCGCCGGGGCCACACCTGCAGGAGGCTCGTCAGCCAGTAAAAACAGCTTCTGAAAGCCTTCCAGCCGCCCCGCCCAGGGCTCACCCGGCAACTGCCACGCGCCGGCAACCGCCGAAGGCTCCGCGGCCTCGGCCTGCAGGAACGACAGTTCATAGACCACTTCGGGATGAACGCGCTGCGCAACGCGCAAGGCTTCCTCGGCCAGTGCCAGGGTCAGGGCTTTGGTGCCAGGCCAGACGAGGAAACCTATTCGATGGGCAGTCATTGGGACATCCGATACGTATCGCCGCAAAAGCCGAGTCTGGAAAGATAGCTCGGTCTGGAACATCCAGGTCGTGTCGCGCGTCGCGCAGCATGCCCTGTTCTGGCATAAAAAGGCATCGTCATGCGCTGCCGATCGTCACTTCAGGCTGCCGGACAGGAATTGCTGCAAACGCTCGGTCTGCGGATTGGCCAGCACTTCGCGCGGATCGCCACGCTCCAGAACAACGCCCTGATGCAGGAAAACCAGCTGATTGGAGACCTCACGGGCAAAACCCATTTCGTGAGTCACCACCACCATGGTGCGGCCTTCCTGAGCCAGGCCCTGCATGACCTTGAGCACGTCACCGACCAGTTCCGGGTCCAGCGCCGAGGTCGGCTCATCGAACAGCATCACCTCGGGCTCCATCGCCAGTGCGCGGGCAATCGCCACGCGCTGCTGCTCACCGCCGGACATGTGCCCAGGGTAAGCGTCCTTGCGATGGGACACGCCGACTTTGGCCAGATAGTGCTCGGCCTTCTCCAGCGCTTCCTTTTTCGACACACCCAACACATGGACCGGCGCTTCGATGATGTTCTGCAGTGCAGTCATGTGCGACCACAGATTGAAGTGCTGAAACACCATCGACAGACGCGAGCGCATGCGCTGCAACTGTTTGGCGTCGGCAGCCTTCAGGCCGCCGTCCTTGTTCGGCACCAGCTTCAACTCTTCGTTGTTGAGCAGGATCTTGCCGGCATGGGGCTGTTCGAGCAGGTTGATGCAGCGCAGAAAGGTGCTTTTGCCCGAGCCGCTGGAGCCAATGATGCTGATGACATCGCCGGCTTTTGCGGTCAGGGACACGCCCTTGATCACTTCGTGACTGCCATAGCGCTTGTGCAGATCCTGCACTTCCAGTTTGTTCATGCTTTGGGTTTCCACAGAACGGTCAATCACTGAGCAGACGTCCGTGACGCAGCGCCGTGCGCCCCGCCACCTTGGCCAACCAGAAACCGGGTTGAGCGTAACGAAGCCGCTCGATGGCGAACAACACCCCGGCAGTATTCGCACAAATGGTACTGACCTGATCGGACAGTGGGTCGATCACTTCGAACAGCGGATCGCCCACCTCGACCCTGTCGCCTGCAGCGCGCAGGTACGTCACCACGCCAGGGTGCGGCGCATAGAGCAATTCGGTGCCTTCGAACGGCAAGCCCTCGCAGGCTTCGTGCGTCGGCTGCGGCCAGTCGCCGCTGATAAAGCCCTGTTCGGCGAGGAACGCCAGAATACCCTCGGCGTGCGCGAGTGCCTGCGGCTTGCCGGTGTCGGCCTGACCGCCCAGCTCAAGAGTGGTCGCGAGGCAGGCCAGCGGGATTTGCGCCTGCGGGAAAATCCGCGAAAGACGCAGCCACGGCAGCGAGCAGGCCTCATCGAAGGAGCTGCCACCGGAATCTTCGGCAAGCAGCGCCACCTGGATATTCAGATGCGCCGACAGCGAACGCCATTGTGGCCAGTGCTGCGGCAAGGCGTACATGTGCAGCGCGGCATCGGCATCACAGTGCAGATCGAGCACCACATCAGCGACACAGGCATGACTGAGCAGGATGCGTTGCATGCCTTGCAGTTCGCTTTGCGGCGCAGGCAGAGCCTTGAGCGCAGCGCTCATTGCCTGACGAATCAGCCGGGTGTTGGCACGCGGGTCATCGCCCAACTGTCCTTCCAGCAACTCGGCGACCGGTTCGCTCAGCTCGGTGAAGTCACGATTGAAGTTCTTGCCACTGCCGAACTCGAAACGGCCCTGATGCGCGCCTTGCAGCAACTGCCCCAGGCCCAGTGGATTGGCCACCGGCACCAGTTCGACGACACCTTTGAGAAGGCCTTGCTGCTCAAGTTCGGTCAGACGCTTTTTCAGCTCCCAGGCTGTGCGCATGCCGGGCAGTTCGTCGGCATGCAGGCTGGCCTGAATGTACGCCTTGCGCTCACCGGTGCCGAAGCGAAAGACACTCAGCGTGCGTTCGGTGCCGAGGGTACTCCACGGCAATACATGATCGGTTCTTTGCATTTCAGACCTTCCGTGGGGCGAGGTAGCCCAGCCAGCGACGTTCGGCGATCTTGAACAGCCGCACCAGAATGAATGTCAGGCCCAGATAGAAAACGCCTGCGGTGATATAAGCCTCGAAAGGCAGGTAGAACTGCGCATTGACCGTACGCGCCGCGCCGGTGATGTCGATCAGGGTCACGATGGACGCCAGACTGGTAGTCTGCAGCATCATGATGACCTCGTTGCTGTACTGCGGCAGCGCCCGGCGCAAGGCCGAGGGCAGCAGAATGCGCCGGTACATCTTGGCTTTCGACATGCCCATGGCCCGCGCGGCCTCGATTTCACCGGCCGGTGTGGCCTTGAGGCTGCCGGCGATGATCTCCGCCGTGTAGGCGCTGGTATTGATGGTGAACGCCAGGCAGGCACAAAAGGTAGCGCTGGACAGCCAGGGCCACAAAAAGCTTTCGCGCACCGCGTCGAACTGGGCCAGCCCGTAGTAGATCAGGAACAGTTGCACCAGCATCGGCGTGCCGCGAATCACGTAGGTGTACAGCCAGGCAGGCATGTTCACCCAGGGGTTTTTCGAGACCCGCATCAGGCCCAGCGGCAATGCCGCCAGCAGCCCGAACGCGAGCGAAATCGCCAACAGCTTGAGGGTGGTCAGCAGGCCGCCGAAGTACAGCGGCAGACTGTCCCAGATCACGTTGTAGTCAAAGATCATAGGTCAGCCGCCCTCACGCCTACCGAGTAGCGTTTTTCGAGGTAACGCAAGGCGAGCAGCGACACACTGGTGATCACCAGGTACATCGCCGCAACCGCCAGAAAGAAGGTGAAAGGCTCGCGGGTGGCATCGGCCGCCTGTTTGGCCTTGAACATCATGTCCTGCAGACCGACCACGGAAATCAGCGCGGTGGCCTTGGTCAGCACCAGCCAGTTGTTGGTGAAGCCGGGAATCGCCAGACGAATCATCTGCGGCACCAGAATGCGGAAGAACACCTTGCCACTGCTCAGGCCATACGCCATGCCTGCCTCGGCCTGCCCCTTGGGGATGGCCATGAATGCGCCGCGAAAGGTTTCCGAGAGATACGCGCCGAAGATGAAGCCCAGCGTGCAGATGCCGGCCATCAACGGATCAAGGTCGATGTAGTCGTCAAACCCCAGCAAGGGGGCAACGCGGTTGAGCAGGTCCTGGCCGCCGTAGAAGATCAGCAGAATCAGGACCAGATCGGGAATGCCACGAATCACCGTGCTGTACAGATCGCCCAGCCAGGCAATCCAGCGTACCGGAGACAGCCTCAGCGCCACGCCGATCAGACCTAGAACGATCGCCAGAGCCATCGACGACAGGGCCAGCTGCAACGTCAGCCAGGCACCTTCGAGGATGACAGCTCCGTAACCTTTCAACATGATGTGCGGTCCTCAAGCGTGGAATAAAAATGGCGCAATCCAGGCAATTCTGTTTGCGCCATTGGTCAGGGTAAGGACGACGACTTATTTGCCGTAGATGTCGAAATCGAAATACTTGTCCTGAATGGCCTTGTACTTGCCGTTGGCACGAATCGCGGCGATGGCGGCGTTGAGACGGTCAAGGTTGGCCTTGTCGCCCTTGCGCACGGCAATGCCGATGCCGTCACCGAAGTATTTCGGATCGACGAACGACGGGCCTACAAACGCATAGCCTTTGCCAGCGTCGGTTTTCAGGAAGCCATCCTGCAACAGCGTGGCGTCGGCGACAGTACCGTCGAGGCGGCCTGCACCGATGTCCAGGTAGATTTCGTTCTGCGAACCGTACGGCGTCACTTCGACACCTTTGGGAGCGAGCACTTCGCGGGCGAACCGCTCGTGGATCGAGCCACGCTGCACGCCGATCTTCTTGCCCTTGAGTTCTGCCAGGCTGTCGCTGACCGTAGTGCCGTCCTTCATGACCAGACGCGCCGGGGAATTGTAATACTTGCCGGTGAAGTCCACGGACTTCTTGCGGTCGTCAGTGATGGACATCGACGACAGGATCGCATCGATCTTGCGCACTTTCAGCGCCGGAATAAGGCCGTCGAACTCCTGCTCGACCCAGGTGCACTTGACCTTCATTTCTTCACACAGCGCATTGCCGATGTCGTAGTCAAAGCCGACGATGCTGCCGTCCGGGGCCTTGGACGCGAACGGAGGGTAAGCCGCTTCGATACCGATTTTCAGTGGTTTTTCATCAGCAAAGATCGGCTGGGCGAGCACGGACAACGCCATCGCGCCAATAAGCATGAGCTTTTTCATTTCCAGGGACTCCATCGGTAAAGCACGACAAGTGGCAAAGTGAGCAAGCGCCCAATGTGCGAGAGGACAACCTCGGGGAAAAGCGACGCCGGGTACGTGACACCGCGCAGGCGGCTCACAGCCCTTCGGCGAATGAGGGGCATTTTAACGACAGGCTCGAAGTCGATATTTCTTCAATGCGACAACTAGTTACAGAAGCGCATGAAAACCCACTACACGGTATTGACGGGGCCTGTATCTGCTGATCCAGCAACACAGACTCAACCTGTCATAACAGCAAAAAGCGCGCCCATTATTGGCAAACCCTTTTAATCCGGCAAGCCCAGCGTGTCACATGGCGGTTTAAAAGCCCTGCGGTGTCGCACCTTCCTACACAGAAATCTCGGACGTGTCCTACAACGAAGCAGCGTTCGACAACACCGTGTAGACCGGTAACAACCCGATATATATCCCGTTTTCCAAGTCAGACACTTGAAACAAAGGCGCCCCGTTCGGCTCTCACCGAACGGAGCGCTTCAGTCACAGGATCGCTCAGGCAGCATTCATGGTCTTGTGCGTGTCGATCAGATGCTGCACCACGCCCGGGTCAGCCAGGGTGGAGATGTCACCCAGCGCATCGTACTCGGCAGTCGCAATCTTGCGCAGGATACGGCGCATGATTTTGCCCGAACGGGTCTTCGGCAGGCCGGGCGCCCACTGAATGAAGTCAGGCGAGGCAATCGGGCCGATCTCCTTGCGCACCCAGTTGCGCAATTCGGTACGCAACGCGTCGCTTGGTTCTTCACCGCCGTTGAGGGTGACGTAGACGTAGATGCCCTGCCCCTTCAGGTCATGCGGCACACCGACCACGGCCGCCTCGGCGACTTTCGGGTGCGCAACCATCGCGCTTTCGATTTCCGCGGTACCCATGCGGTGCCCGGAAACGTTGAGCACGTCATCCACACGCCCGGTGATCCAGAAATAACCGTCCTCGTCACGACGGGCACCGTCACCGGTGAAGTACATGCCGCGGAAGGTCTTGAAGTACGTATCGACGAAACGGTCGTGATCGCCGTACAGCGAGCGCGACTGGCCCGGCCACGAATCGAGGATTACCAGATTACCCTCGGCAGCACCCTCGATGAGGTTGCCCAGGTTGTCCACCAGCGCCGGGATCACGCCAAAGAACGGACGTGTCGCCGAGCCCGGCTTCAGGGCGGTCGCGCCTGGCAACGGGCTGATCAGGATGCCGCCGGTTTCGGTCTGCCACCAGGTATCGACAATCGGGCAGTTCTGCTTGCCGACCGTGTTGTAGTACCAGGCCCAGGCTTCCGGGTTGATCGGCTCGCCCACCGAACCCAGCAGGCGCAGGCTGGAACCGTCGGCGCCTTCAACGGACTTGGTGCCTTCAGCCATCATGGCGCGGATCGCGGTCGGCGCGGTGTAGAGAATATTGACCTTGTGCTTGTCGATGATTTTCGACACACGGGTGATGTCCGGATAGTTTGGCACGCCTTCGAACAGCAGCGTGGTCGCACCATTGGCCAGAGGGCCGTAGACAATATAACTGTGCCCGGTCACCCAGCCGACGTCAGCGGTGCACCAGTAGATTTCGCCAGGCTTGTAGTCGAACACGCGCTCGTGGGTCAGCGCCGCATACAGCAGATAACCTGCGGTGGTGTGCAACACGCCCTTGGGTTTGCCGGTCGAGCCCGAGGTGTAGAGAATGAACAGCGACTCTTCGGCGCCCATCTCTTTCGGCGCGCAGGTGCTGGACGCCACTTCCAGAAGCGAGTGGTACCAGATATCACGGTGACGGTTCCATTCGATCTCGCCCCCGGTGCGCTTGCAGACGATAACCTTCTGCACGCTGCTGGTTTCCGGGTTGGTCAGGGCGCGGTCGACGTTGGCCTTGAGCGCAGTCTTCTTGCCGCCACGCAGACCTTCGTCGGCGGTGATAACCACTTTGGAACTGCAATCGATGATCCGGCCAGCCAGCGCTTCGGGCGAGAAACCGCCGAACACCACCGAGTGAATCGCACCGATCCGGGCGCACGCCAGCATGGCGACCACAGCCTCGGGGATCATCGGCATGTAGATCGTCACGACGTCGCCACGGTGCACGTCCTGGCCACGCAGCGCGTTGGCGAACTTGCACACTTCGGCGTGCAGTTCGCGGTAGGTGATTTCCCGGTGCTCGGAAGGGTCGTCGCCCTCCCAGATGATGGCGATGCTGTCGCCGCGCTCTTCCAGATGGCGATCCAGACAGTTATAGGCGACGTTCAGCGTGCCATCGGCGAACCATTTGATATCGACACGGTGATCATCGAACGAGGTCTGCTTGACCACGGTGAAAGGTTTGATCCAGTCGAGGCGCTGAGCCTGTTCACGCCAGAAACCATCAGGGTTGACCACCGACTGCTGGTACATGGCCTTGTAGGTCGCTTCATCCGTCAGCGTAGTCGCTGCGACTTCTGGGCGGACGGGGTACAGGGAAGCTGCACTCATCTTGGTTACCTCGGTGGATAGTTGTTGTTTTATGCCCCTGTTGTATCCCGCCTCATCCGCAGGGGCCATTCGACGTTGGTCTTACCGGCGGGACCGGGGCCATGACGACAAGCCGCACGCGTGAAGCAGTACGTCAGATTATTACCATTTTGATAAAAGCGCTTATCCAAAGTCTTTATATATGCGCTGTTGCAACAGGCATAGAATTCGATCCGCCAACAAGGCAAACATCAACTGCCCCCACGCAGTGTTGTTCCAACTCGAAAAACGCATCAGACCGCCTGAGCCCATGACGTCAAAAACGTGATGCGACGGCGCTCACTTTCAAAAAGGTAAACGACAATGAAAGCTTTATTAATGGCCCTGGCCCTGTGCGGCATCAGCAGTTTCGCCATGGCCGAAGAATCTCAGACCAAAGTGGCGGCGCAACAGGCGCGTGTCGAGCAATATACCTACGGCACGCATCTGGATATCGCCCGGGTTATCTCCATCAGCCAGGTCCCCAATGTCTGCGAAGTGGTCCCGGCACGCATGGTGTATGAGGACTCGCAAGGCGCACGCCACATTATGAGCTATCAGGTGATGGGCAACGGCTGCAGCAACGGTTGAGGCTTTTCGCTGTCACAGCCTGTGCACGACGCCTCGCCGCTCTATAAGGTGCGAGGCGCATGCACGACGTTAAGTTGCAGAGTCATCAATCAGCGAGTTATTTATCGACTGAATGCGGATCTGATTCGCGCCCCACTTCATAGTCGCGCAACTTGTTGGCAATCGTTGTATGAGACACCCCCAGGCGTTTGCCTAATTGGCGACTGCTGGGATATTGCGCATACAGTTGTTCCAGCACCGACTTTTCAAAGCGCCCGATAATTGCGCCCAGCCCGCCCTCCAGCGACACCTCACTCAATCCCTGTCGCACGCCGTAATCCGGCAAACGAATGTGTTCGGCCTGCACCTTGCCGCCGTCACACAGCGATACAGCCTGAAACAATACGTTTTCCAGTTGCCGCACATTGCCGGGCCAGTGGTACTGACTCAGACGCTTGATGGCCGCAGGTGATATGCCGGGCAGCGAACAGCCGATCTGCCGGCTGGCCTGATCGAGAAAATGCTCCACCAGAGGCTCAAGACCGTCCAGACAGTCGCGCAGCGGCGGTATATGCAGCGACAGCACGTTAAGGCGATGATAAAGGTCCTGCCTGAACATGCCCTTGGCGCACAGCTCCGACAGATCGACCTGGGTCGAACACATCACCCGCACATCGAGAAACATGTCCTCGTCACTGCCGACCCGGCGAAAGCTTCCGTCCTGAATGAAGCGCAGCAGCTTGGCCTGCATGCGCGCGCTCAGCTCACCCACGCCATCAAGAAACAGCGTGCCGCCCGCGGTCAGTTCCAACAGCCCCAGCCGCCCTTCCGCTCGCGCGCCTTCGAACGCGCCGGGGTCATAGCCGAACAGCTCGATCTCGGCCATGGACTCCGACAACCCGGCGCAGTTGAGCGCCATCAGCGGTGACTGGCCGCGCGGGCTGGCCAGGTGACAGGCGCGGGCCAGCAATTCCTTGCCGGTACCGGTTTCCCCCTCGATCAGCAGCGGCGCATCCAGGGGCGCCATGCGCCGCGCCTCGCGAACCACAGCAGCCATGACCTTCGAGCTTTGAAAAATGCTGTCGAAGCCACGCAGCTCTTGCTTGCGCACATGGTAAATGCGCTCACCGACCCGATCAGCGCGGTGCAGTGTCAGCACGGCCCCGGCCATCGCCTCGCTGTCGTCATGTTCCGATTGCAGAGGCGCGATGTCGGCAAGAAACACATCGCCGCATACCTTGACCCGCAGGCCATTGATCCGCGACTGGCTGGCGCGCACCAGCTCAGGCAGGTCGAAATCTTCGGCGTAACGCGACAAGGGCATGCCCGGCACTTCATCGACCCGCACACCCAGCAACTGCGCGGCGGCACGATTGGCCGCAACGATGGCCCCGCCCATGTCGATGGACAACACCGGGAATTCCAGCGCGCCGAGCAAGGCATTGAGCTCCATGTGCCGGCGCTCGCTGGGCATCAGCCCGACACGCTTGACGCCGAACACCCCGGTGATCGCCTCGAACTTCGGGCGCAGGGCCTGGAACTGCAGGTTGATCAGGTTCGGGCAATGCAGATAGATCGCATCACCGTGCTCGCCCCCCACTTCACCGCGTGCCACGTTGACACCGTAAGCCACCAGCAGATCGAGAATGTCGCGAAGAATGCCGATGCGGTTCTGGCAGTGCACCTTGATGCGCATGAGTCATCGCCCCTGTGAGGGTAGTTTTTTGTGAGGCAGCAAAATTAATGTCAACAATACGTTACGCATTCACACTTCGCGAGCGACAGAATGGCTGATTTCAGGCCCCGCCTATCGTAATCGTAAACTTTTCGTTACGGACCAGTGATCAAATCCTCGCGCCACCCCGCTCACAGCCGCTGACGTGCCTCCGAAACCGGGTTATTCCTGACCACAGGCTTTGACAAGAACACTTTAAAAACAGCAGCCTTTCGAGGACATCAGCATGGCCCAGACGCTTTACGTGGCACGCGAGCCGGACGCTTCGGGTTTCATCGATTACACGGCGGACGAACATGCGGTATGGAACACCCTGATCACCCGGCAGATGACCATCATCGAAGGGCGCGCCTGTCAGGAGTATCTGGACGGCATCGAACAACTGGGCCTGCCGCTCGATCGCATCCCTCAGCTAGGCGAAATCAACAAGGTTCTGGGCGCGACCACTGGCTGGCAGGTCGAGCGAGTTCCCGCGCTGATCCCCTTCCAGACGTTCTTTGAGCTGCTGGCCAGCAAGCGTTTTCCGGTGGCAACGTTCATTCGTACCGCAGAAGAACTGGACTACCTGCAGGAACCGGACATCTTTCATGAAATATTTGGCCACTGCCCGCTGCTGACCAATCCATGGTTTGCCGAATTCACCCACACCTACGGCAAACTCGGCCTGAGCGCGAGCAAGGAACAACGCGTGTACCTGGCCCGGCTGTACTGGATGACCATCGAGTTCGGCCTGGTCGACACACCACAAGGACGGAAAATCTACGGCGGCGGTATTCTTTCTTCGCCAAAGGAGGCGGTTTACAGCTTGTCGTCAGCCCCCGAACACCAGCCTTTCGATCCGCTTGAAGCGATGCGCACACCGTATCGCATCGACATTCTGCAACCGCTGTACTTTGTCCTGCCGGATTTGAAGCGTCTGTTCGATCTGGCGCAGCAAGACATCATGGCGCTGGTCGGGCAAGGCATGCAGTTGGGCTTGCACGCTCCCAAATTTCCACCTAAAACCAAAAGCCACGCCGCCTGACCCTCGGCCCGCTATCCGAAAAGGACCCTCTGCTTATGACCACCTTGAATCAAGCTCACTGTGAAGCCTGCCGTGCCGACGCGCCGCAGGTCAGCGAAGCCGAATTGCCGGAACTGCTCAAGCAGATCCCGGACTGGAACATCGAGGTCCGCGACGCGGTGATGCAGCTGGAAAAAGTGTTTCTGTTCAAGAACTTCAAATGGGCGCTGGCGTTCACCAACGCAGTGGGCGAAATTGCCGAAGCGGAAGGCCATCACCCGGGCCTGTTGACCGAGTGGGGCAAAGTGACCGTGACCTGGTGGAGCCACTCGATCAAGGGCCTGCACCGCAACGATTTCATCATGGCCGCGCGCACTGACGAAGTGGCCAAGGATGCAGAAGGCCGAAAATAAAATGTTCAACGGGCCGCGGCCCCTGCTCACACGGTCTGGCCCAATGAAATCAAGCTCGTCAGCGCCTCGCGAGATAAAAAGCCGGACAGTAAAAAAGCCATTTTGTTTCACGATCAGGGCAATCGGGGTAAAAAAATATCCTGATTGTCATTTTCGGTGGGTTATCCTGCGCAGGCTTTTTAAAGCACGGTTCTATCTGCAACCCCTTGCGAGGAGCGACGACGATGCATGAAATCCCTAACTTCCCACCAGGCCAACAGGAACCACAACAGTCGACTCTGGCTCAGCAAGAGCTTGGTCAACCTGTCGCAATGAAAGCAGCACCCTCGGCTCAAGACAGCCAGAAAGCCGGACGCAAAGACTGAAGGCGATTGTTTTCAGGCGTATCGAAAAACGGTTTTGCCGGTTTTCAATACGCCTGGAAAACCAGCAACAGGCAAACAGCAGATTTTTATGAGCGACTTCACTGAAACGCAAGCCAGCGCCCTGATTGGCACCGCCGAGAAAATGATCGAGATCTGGTCACGCCTCAGCCCGGAAAAACAGAGCGCCCTGCTCGCCCGCTTCGGTACTCAGGAAAACGCCCTGGCCGCCCTCGTGACCACACACCTTGTGGCACCCAGGCACGAATAACCTTCCATTCACGTTTATTTCAATCTGTTGCACCTGCATCACCCGATGCATCGGTATGATGAGCACTTCGAGAGCTTGCTAAGGGTTTTTCCCTGCCCGCTCGAACGCCATGCCCGCACAGAATGAAAGCCCGCCCCATGTCCGAGACACCGAAAAACACACCGCAAACCCCGATGGCCGTTACCCTGACCGTCGTTTCCATTGTGATGTTCACCTTCATCGGCTACCTGAACATCGGCATTCCCCTCGCCGTTCTGCCCGGCTACGTCCACAGTGATCTGGGCTTCGGTGCAGTCATCGCAGGACTGGTCATCAGCGTGCAATACCTGGCCACGCTGATCAGTCGGCCCTGGGCAAGTCGCATCATCGACAATCTGGGCAGCAAGAAGGCCGTGCAGATCGGGCTGACCGGCTGCGGGCTGAGCGGTGTGTTCATGCTGGTGCCGGTATGGCTGGACAGTTGGCCGATGGCGAGCCTGGTGATTCTGCTGATTGGCCGGGTGATCCTCGGTGCCGCGGAAAGCCTGGTCGGTTCGGGTTCGATTGGCTGGGGCATAGGCCGGGTCGGCGCGCAGAACACCGCCAAGGTCATTTCCTGGAATGGTATCGCCAGCTACGGCGCGCTGGCCATTGGTGCGCCATTAGGTGTGTGGATGGTTGACGAACTCGGCCTGTGGACAGTGGGCGTGAGCATCATGCTGCTGTGCGCGCTGGGGCTTTACCTGACATGGCACAAAGAGCCCGCGCCGATTGTGCAGGGTGAGCGACTGCCGTTCATGCATGTGCTGGGGCGAGTGTTTCCGCATGGCATGGGCCTCGCGCTGGGCGGTATCGGTTTCGGCACTATCGCGACGTTCATCACCCTGTATTACGCCAGCAACCACTGGCCGAATGCCGCGCTGTGCCTGACGCTGTTTGGCGGCAGCTTCATCGCCGCGCGCCTGCTGTTCGGCAACCTGATCAATCGCCTGGGCGGCTTTCGAGTGGCGATTGTCTGTCTGTCGGTGGAAAGCCTGGGCCTGTTGCTGCTGTGGCTGGCACCCACTCCAAACCTGGCACTGGCTGGCGCGGCGCTGACCGGTTTCGGGTTCTCGCTGGTGTTCCCGGCGCTGGGTGTGGAAGCGGTCAATCTGGTCCCGGCGTCAAGCCGAGGCGCAGCAGTAGGCGCTTATTCGCTGTTCATAGACCTGTCATTGGGCATCACCGGGCCACTGGCAGGCGCGATTGCTGCCGGCTTCGGCTTCGTCTCGATCTTCCTGTTCGCGGCACTGGCGTCACTTACCGGGCTGGCGTTGAGCGTTTATCTGTACAAGCAGGCGCAGGCGTTGCGCCAGCGATGATCGGTGCTCATAGATATACAGGTCCTGAATAGCCCGGAAAGCGGAATTTTCAGGATTCTGCCCGCAGGGCGTGGGAGCGAACTTGTTCGCGAAGGCATTGTTTTGAACGTCAAATCTTCTGCGACGGCACGGGCCCTTTCGCGAACAAGTCCGCTCCTACGTTCGAGCGTGGGCGCCGGTTCGCTCCTACGTTCTAACGTGGGCGGGAGGGCTCTTGTGGGAGCGAACTTGTTCGCGAAGGCGTTGTTTTGAACGCTAAATTTTCTGCGACGGTACGGGCCCTTTCGCGAACAAGTCCGCACGGCCTGCGGCCAGAATCAAGAGCGGACTTATTTATAGCGATAAGCGCTCCAGCGTGGCACGAGACTGAAAAACACTTCAGAAATCCACTTTCCCGCGTCCAGCCTTGATCGAGCCGCGTTTGCTCTTGGACTCCAGGCGTCGGGTCTTGGAGCCGAGAGTCGGGCGGGTCGGGCGGCGCTTCTTTTCGACCTTGGCCGCGTTGACGATCAGCTCACTCAGGCGCAGCAACGCATCGGCACGGTTCTGCTCCTGGGTTCGATACTGCTGGGCCTTGAGCACGATCACGCCGTCGCTGGTAATCCGGCTGTCACTCAACGCCAGCAGCCGTTCCTTGTAGAACGGCGGCAGCGACGAGGCATTGATATCGAAACGCAAATGCACGGCGCTGGAGACCTTGTTGACGTTCTGCCCTCCTGCGCCCTGAGCACGGATAGCAGTCAATTCGATCTCGGCGTCGGGCAGATGGACGTTGTTGGAAATCACCAGCATCGGGTTATCTTCTTCTCGGCAACGGGCAAGGCTACTTGCCGGAGGACTGGGCAGGCACGATAACGCTACGCCTGTTTTTGGCCCGGTAACAGACCCACATCACCGCCAGCCAGACCGGTATCGCGTACACCGATATGCGGATGCCGGGGATCATCAGCATGATGCCGAGGATAAACACCACAAACGCCAGGCACACATAGTTGCCATAGGGATACCACAGCGCCTTGAACAGCGGCACTTGCGCGGTCCGATTCATGTGCTGGCGGAATTTCAGGTGCGAGTAGCTGATCATCGCCCAGTTGATCACCAGCGTGGCCACCACCAGCGACATCAACAGTTCCAGCGCCTGCTGCGGCACGAAATAGTTGAGCAGCACCGCAACCAGTGTCACCGCGGCAGAGGCGAAAATCGCCTTGACCGGCACCCCGCGCCTGTCGACCTGGGCCAACGCCCTGGGTGCATCGCCCTGCTCGGCCATGCCCACCAGCATGCGGCTGTTGCAGTAGGTGCCGCTGTTGTACACAGACAGTGCCGCTGTGAGCACCACGAAGTTAAGAATATGCGCCGCCGTGTCACTGCCCAGCATCGAGAACACCTGCACGAACGGGCTGCCGCTGTAGGAATCGCCAGACGCATTGAGACTGGCCAGCAGGCTGTCCCAGGGCGTCAGCGACAACAGCACCACCAGCGCGCCGATGTAGAAAATCAGGATGCGGTAGATGACCTGGTTGATTGCCTTGGGGATCACGGTCTTCGGCTGTTCGGCTTCGGCAGCGGTGAAACCGAGCATCTCCAGCCCGCCGAAGGAGAACATGATGATTGCCAGCGCCATCACCAAGCCGCCGACGCCGTTAGGGAAAAACCCGCCATGCTCCCAGAGGTTAGTCACCGAGGCCTGCTGGCCACCGCTGCCACTGACCAGCATGTAACTGCCCAGCGCGATCATGCCGATGATCGCCACCACCTTGATGATCGCGAACCAGAACTCGGTCTCGCCGAACACCTTGACGTTGGTCAGGTTGATGGCATTGATCAGCACGAAGAAGGCCGCTGCGGATACCCAGCCCGGGATGTCCGGCAACCAGTAATGGATGTATTTGCCGACGGCGGTCAACTCGGACATGCCGACCAAAATGTACAGCAGCCAGCAATTCCAGCCCGACAGGAACCCGGCGAAACCGCCCCAGTAGTTGTGCGCGAAGTGGCTGAACGACCCGGCGACCGGCTCTTCGACGATCATCTCGCCCAGCTGGCGCATGATCATGAAGGCGATGAAGCCGCAGATGGCATAACCGAGAATCATCGACGGCCCGGCTGATTTCAGCACGCCCGCCGAGCCGAGAAACAGGCCCGTCCCGATGGCACCGCCCAAGGCGATCAACTGGATGTGTCGATTCTTCAGGCCGCGTTTCAGTTCGCCCGAGGGTGAGGTTGTTTCACTCATTCAATAGCCACCTGATCGATCTTGTGCTGTGACGAAATAGAACCTGCTGCGCTTGTGACGCAACAGAATTGCAGCGTTCGAGGCGGATGGCCCGGAGCGTTGAACAGCACTGTTTCACAGAAAAAAGCGCAGCATTGTACACGGGCATTCCGGCTGAGGTTCAAAACCGGAAGGTCGATGCGTGACCGCAGTGTGACAGCGCTTTTCAGAGCGCCGAAAACGACAACGCCAGCCCTGTGGACTGGCGTTGCCATTCATTCACACCGAGCGATCACTCAGGTTTGCGACGACCGAAGCCTGGACGCTGACCTGAACCTGCCGGTGGGCCACGACGTTTGCCTGACGGCGCATCATCGTTGACCAGCTTGATGCCGATACGCTTCGGGCCCGGCTTGGCCGGACGCTTGTTCATGTCGCTCGGACGCTCGGCGACCGGCGTACCACGGCTGTTGTCGGCCGGACGCGGCGCGCGTGAACCGGGCTTGCCCGAATCCTTGCGCGGCGAAGGACGCTGAGTCGAATCGCCACCGCGCGGACGATCGCGCTCGCTGCCGGTGATCTGCGGCTGACGCGGTGCGCGCTCGCCGCCGGTCGCCGGAGCACCAGCCGCCGGACGCAAGGTACGAACACGCTCGCCTTTGCCCAGAGGGCGCGACGATTGACGCTGCAGACGCTCCATCTTGTCTTTGGTCTTGGCATTCATCTGCGGCTGGGCCACAGGTTGCAGACCAACTTCAGCTGCCAGAATATCGACTTCGTACTGGCTCATTTCGCGCCAGCGGCCCATCGGCAGGTCGGAGTTGAGGAACACCGGTCCGTAACGCACGCGCTTCAGGCGGCTGACCACCAGCCCCTGGGATTCCCAGAGACGACGCACTTCGCGGTTACGGCCTTCCATCACCACGCAGTGATACCAGTGGTTGAAGCCTTCGCCGCCCGGTGCCTGCTGGATATCGGTGAAGCGTGCAGGACCGTCTTCGAGAATCACGCCATTCTTGAGGCGCAGCAGCATGTCGTCATCGACTTCGCCACGCACACGAACCGCGTATTCACGGTCCATTTCAAACGACGGGTGCATCAGGCGGTTGGCGAGTTCACCGTCGGTGGTGAACATCAGCAGGCCGGTGGTGTTGATGTCGAGACGACCGATGTTGATCCAGCGGCCTTCCTTCGGACGCGGCAGACGGTCGAACACGGTCGGACGGCCTTCCGGGTCGTCACGGGTGCAGATTTCACCATCGGGCTTGTTGTACATGATGACGCGACGGACCGTTTCGGCCGCTTCTTCGCGCTTGATGACGCGACCGTCGACACTGATGGCGTCATGCAGGTCGACGCGTTGACCGAGGGTCGCGTCCTTGCCGTTGACCTTGATACGGCCTTGGGTAATCCAGGCTTCCACGTCACGGCGTGAACCCACGCCAATGCGCGCCAGAACCTTCTGCAGCTTTTCGCCTGCGGGTCCGATTTCCTGGCTGTCCTGCTTGTCTTTTTCACTCATCTGGGCACCTCCCGGTGTGTCGAATCAGGGCTGGCCGAGAACCGGCAAGACCTGTGCCCGGCGCGCTGTGGATAGCGGCAAGGCGAAATACTTGAAAGCCCGGGCGACACTTGATCGCCGAGGGTCGGCCATCATACGCCCCTGCGCCGGTTTACGCATCCGGCGTCAACGGCAAATGCCCGAATCACTTCTTCTTTTTACGACCGGCGGTCTTGAGCTTGGCCAGCCGCTTGGCAGACTCCTCGAGCACCGTGCGCTTGTCGTCCTTGTCGAGTTTCTTCCAGGCCTTGATTTCGCGCTTGCTGCGGCCGCATCCCAGACAAATGTCATCATCGAACTTGCACAGGCTGATGCAGGGGTTCTTGGTCGAACTCATGGGCAGCGAATCTCATGGCGAGTGGTATCAGATGTGACCCTGGGCTGGCGTATGAATTCGACCGAAATGCGCTGGGCGTTGGCACGACAGTCCTGATTATCGTTCTGCACGCTCCAGGACGAGGTATCAAGAGGACGCAGAGCGCTCATGGCTACATACAGGTCATGTGGGAGCGAGCTTGCTCGCGAAAGGGCCCGCACAGAATCCGAAAATAGCGAGCCTGCACCATCGCCTTCGCGAGCAAGCTCGCTCCCACGAGACTTGTGTACCACGCTGAACGCTTCAGCGTGGGAGCGCGAGTCAATCAGACCTCATCGTCGCCTTTGTCGCCTTCAGGCTCTGGCTCCGCGCGCAGCAGGTCGTCGAAGTCGGTCTTGAGGCCCTGCTCCATCGAGTCCAGTTCCACCAGCAGGCTGCGGAAGCTGGTTTCGTCACGCGGGGCTTCCGGCTCTGCGTCCGGGTCGAGGCTGGCGTCGGCCAGGGCTTGCAGGTGCGCAGGCACCGGTGCCTCTTCGAAATCCAGCACCGGCTCGGTTTCCATCTCGCGCAGGTCGGCCAGCGGCGGCAGCTCGTCGAGGCTTTTGAGATTGAAGTGGTCGAGAAAGCCTTTGGTGGTCGCGAACATGGCCGGTTTGCCGGGCACATCCCGGTAGCCCACCACACGAATCCACTCGCGCTCGAGCAGAGTCTTGACGATGTGGCTGTTGACCGCGACACCACGGACATCTTCGATCTCGCCTCGCGTGATCGGCTGGCGGTAAGCGATCAGCGCGAGGGTCTCCAGCATGGCCCGGGAGTAACGCTGCGGCCGCTCTTCCCACAACCGCCCGACCCACGGCGAGAAGCGGTCACGAATCTGCAGGCGATAACCCGATGCCACTTCCTTGAGCTCGAAGGCGCGCCCCTCACAGGACTTGCGCAACACCTCGAGTGCCTTTTTGAACACCGGAGGCTCAGGGCGCTCACCTTCCTCGAACAACTCATACAGGCGCTCCAGCGTCTGCGGTTTTCCGGAGGCCAGCAGAAATGCTTCAAGCAGCGGGGCCAGTTCGCGGGGTTCGTTGAGGTTCATGGGTGTGTTCTTGCTCTACTCGGCTCGCGCCCGGACATGGATCGCCGCAAAGGGCTCGTTTTGGACCAGTTCGACAAGTGACTCCTTGACCAGCTCAAGCACCGCCATGAACGTCACGACCACACCCAGACGCCCCTCTTCGGCGGTAAACAGCTCGGCGAACGGCACAAAACCGCCGCCCTTGAGACGTTCCAGGACATCGCTCATGCGCTCGCGGGTGGACAGTGCCTCGCGGCTGACCTGGTGGCTTTCGAACATGTCGCCACGGTGCAGCACTTCGGCCATCGACATCAACACTTCTTCAAGGCTGACATCCGGCAGCAACTTGCGTGCGCGGGCTTCGGGAGCGTCCAGTTTCGGCACGATGACATCGCGGCCCACCCGGCTCAGCCCGTCAATACCCTCGGCGGCGACTTTGAAGCGTTCGTATTCCTGCAAGCGGCGAATCAGCTCGGCGCGTGGATCGCCTTCTTCCTCTTCGACTTCCGCCGAGCGCGGCAACAGCATGCGCGATTTGATCTCGGCCAGCATGGCGGCCATGACCAGATACTCGGCAGCCAGCTCCAGGCGCACGGTTTTCATCAGCTCGACGTAACCCATGTACTGCTTGGTGATCTCGGCAACGGGAATATCGAGGATGTCGATGTTTTGTTTGCGGATCAGGTACAACAGCAGGTCAAGCGGGCCTTCGAACGCTTCGAGAAAGACCTCCAGCGCGTCGGGCGGGATGTACAGGTCGAGCGGCATCTGCGTGACAGCACGCCCGTAGACCAGCGCGAACGGCAGTTCCTGCTGGGCGTCTGCCTGGCTGTCCACTGCCTCGACGGCTGTCATCAGGCACGTTCACCGAACGGCGTCGGATCACCACAGCCGACCCGAACGACCTGAGGTTCACCCTCGGCCAGGTTAATGACCGTGGACGCCGAAATACCGCCGATCCCGCCGTCGATGATCAGGTCGACCTGATGCTCGAGAATCTGGCGCATCTCGTAGGGATCGCTGAGCGGCACGCTGTCGCCCGGCATGATCAGGCTGACGCTCATCAGCGGCTCACCCAATTGCTCCAGCAGGGCCTGGGCGATGGGATGGCTTGGCACCCGCAGGCCGATGGTGCGGCGCTTGGGGTGCAGCACCAGGCGCGGCACCTCACGGGTGGCATTGAGAATGAAGGTGTACGGCCCGGGCGTGTGCGCCTTCAGTGCACGGAACGCGCCGGTGTCGACCTTGGCAAACAGCCCCAACTGCGACAGGTCGCAGCACATCAGGGTGAAGTTGTGCTTGTCGTCCAGCTGACGCAGGCGGCGGATGCGCTCGATGGCGCTCTTGTCACCGATCTGGCAGCCCAGTGCATAGGACGAATCTGTCGGGTACACCACCAGCCCGCCGGCCTTGATGATTTCAGCGGCCTGTTTGATCAGGCGCGGCTGCGGGTTTTCCGGATGGACCTGGAAAAATTGACTCACGATTACTTCCTGTTCAGACGGCGGCAGTAGGCTGTTCATGTTTGAATCTGCACCACAAAGGCGGTAGATCTTCAGGCACGGGACGATAAGTACCGATCTCGCCCCAGGTGCCAGGACCGTGGAAGTCGCTGCCGGCAGAGACCAGCAGACCGAACTCGCGTGCAAGGATAGCCAGGGTTCCGACCTGATCGGCAGGCTGCATGCCATTGACCACTTCTATGGCGTGCCCACCGGCCTGGACGAAATCGCCGACCAGTTTACGCCGTTTGCTGCGGGTAAAGTCATAATGTGAAGGATGCGCAAGGCTGACCCACGCACCCGACGCCCGCAAGGTGGCGACCGTGTCCTCCAGCGTCGGCCAGTGCTGCTTCACATCGCCCAGTTTGCCCGCCCCCAGCCATTTGCGAAATGCCTCGGCGCGATCCTTGACGAAACCCGAGCGCACCATGAAGTCGGCAAAGTGCGGACGCGCAGGCGCATTACCGCTGTCACCCAGTTCCTGCTGAATCGCGCGAGCGCCTTCCAGCGCGCCAGGCATACCTTTGATCGCCAATTTACGGCTGATTTCTTCCGCACGCAGCCAGCGTCCTTCATGCAAACGGCCGATGGCTTCGGTCAGCGCCGGGGCCTGGGTATCGAATCCGTAACCCAGAATATGGATGGTCGCGCCGCCCCAGGTGCAGGACAGCTCCACCCCGTTGACCAGTTGCATACCCAATGAATGCGCCGCCGCACGGGCCTCTTCAAGCCCTTCGAGGGTATCGTGGTCGGTCAGCGAAAGGACGCGCACGCCGTTTTCATGAGCACGCGCAACCAGTGCCATAGGCGAGAGCGCCCCGTCGGAAGCGGTGCTGTGGCAGTGCAGGTCTACATTCATAGTGATGCTTTCGTGTTCATTGATGTTTGTTATTATGCCGCCACATCCTGCTTCTGGCTGCCATTGTGAAACAATTCATCGACTTCATCCCGCTGCTCCTGTTCTTCATCGTTTACAAAACCGAGCCGCGTGCCGTGGATATCCTCGGCAATACCTATATGGTAGGCGGCATTTTCAGTGCAACGGCGATGCTGATCATCAGTTCGGTGGTGGTCTACGGCATTCTCTACGTCAAACAACGCAAGCTGGAAAAAAGCCAATGGCTCACGCTGGTGGCGTGCCTGGTGTTCGGCAGCCTGACCCTGGCCTTCCACAGCGAAACCTTCCTGAAATGGAAAGCCCCGGTGGTCAACTGGCTGTTTGCCGTCGCCTTCGCCGGCAGTCATTTCATCGGCGACCGTCCGCTTATCCAGCGCATCATGGGGCATGCACTGACCCTGCCGGCAGCGATCTGGACCCGGCTCAACATCGCCTGGATCATATTCTTCCTGTTCTGTGGCGCAGCCAACCTGTATGTGGCCTTCACTTATCAGGAATTTTGGGTCGACTTCAAAGTATTCGGCAGCCTGGGCATGACCCTGATCTTCCTGGTCGGCCAAGGAATCTACCTGTCACGCCACCTGCACGACACCGCTCCCAATACGACCAAATCCGAGGACTGACATGCTCTACGCAATCATCGCCACCGACGTCGAAAACTCGCTGGAAAAACGCCTCAGCGTTCGCCCGGCGCACCTCGATCGCCTCAACGCGCTCAAGGATGAAGGCCGTCTGGTGCTGGCCGGTCCACACCCGGCAGTCGACAGCAACGACCCGGGCGCTGCCGGTTTCAGCGGCAGCCTGATCGTTGCCGAGTTCGAATCGCAAAGCGCCGCCAAGACGTGGGCCGAAGCCGATCCATTTGTTGCCGCTGGCGTCTATGCCAACGTCGTGGTCAAGCCGTTCAAGCAAGTCCTGCCCTGATCCCCGCCCTTCGACAACACCTGCACGCCCTGCTTCCAACGAAGCAGGGCCGTCCTGCCGCCCCGCCCTTCATTCATCATTCCCGCCTGCCTGCCGATAACCCGCTCAATGTGCGAATTTACACGGCTCGGTAAAAGGGAGTTCAGATGCGTTCAGCGACGTGGTGTCTGTTGGCGATATTGATGGCGGCGAGTGTGCAGGTAAACGCCGAGACGGTCGGTGAAGGTGGCGCAGTACAGTCTTCGCATCAGCCAGGCACCGCCAGCCAGATGGCCGACCTCCAGGTGCGTCTCAAGGACAGCGAGCGGCAGCGCGAAGAATTGACCCGGCAGTTACAGAACGCCGATCCGGAACGCAACAACGCCTTGCTGACACGTTTGCGTCAGGAGAACCAAAAGCTCAAGTTGCAGCTCAAAGAAGCACTGTCCGCAGCGCCCCCGCGCCTGCTGACCGAGCAGCAACAATGGTTCATCGCAGGCGGTGGCGTTGCGATGTTCGCCCTTCTGTGCGGTATATTGGTCAGCGGTTGGCGTAGGCAACGTCGGCAGTGGCTAAATTGAGTGAGTCATGAGCGAGCTGTTACTAATTGATGATGATCAGGAACTGTGCGAACTGCTGAGCAGTTGGCTGAGCCAGGAAGGCTTTCAGGTGCGCGCCTGTCACGACGGAACCAGCGCGCGTCAGGCATTGGCCGACGCCGCACCCGCTGCCGTGGTGCTGGACGTGATGCTGCCTGACGGCAGCGGTCTGGAGTTGCTCAAGCAATTACGTGCCGACCACCCCGACCTGCCGGTGGTCATGCTCTCGGCACGCGGCGAGCCGCTGGACCGCATTCTGGGTCTTGAACTGGGCGCTGACGATTACCTGGCAAAGCCCTGCGACCCTCGCGAACTCACTGCCCGCCTGCGCGCCGTGCTGCGCCGCAGTCATCCGGTCGCATCATCCAGCCAGCTAGAACTGGGCGACCTGACCTTCAGCCCGATGCGCGGTGTGGTCAGTGTCGACGAAAAGGAGCTGACCCTCACGGTGTCCGAAAGCCGCTTGCTGGAAGCGCTGATGCGCCAGCCCGGCGAACCGCTGGACAAGCAGGAACTGGCGCAACTGGCCCTGGGCCGCAAACTGACCCTGTACGACCGCAGTCTGGACATGCACGTCAGCAACCTGCGCAAGAAAATCGGCCCGCACGCCGATGGCCGCCCACGCATCGTCGCGCTGCGCAGCCGCGGCTATTACTACGCGCTTTGAGTCGCTTCACGTGGCAAGCCTGACGCAGCAAGCTGAAAGCCCGGCGCTTCTGGCGTGTAGCCTTAAGCTGACAACTTGCAACGGTCTCCTTACACAAGCTTTACCAAGCGCTGACTGCGCTTGACCTTGATCTCCCTAAACTGGGCTCATCGGCATCGAGCCGCACTAGAGACAAGGAGATACACAATGCGCAAGACCCTGATCGCTTTGATGTTTGCCACTGCCCTGCCGACCATTGCCATGGCCGCACCACCAGCGCCACCTGCCGGTGGCCCGGATGCTGACGCACCTGCCATGCACATGGATCGCGATGACCGCGGCCCTGGCCCTGGCCCACGTATGGATCGCGGCCCTGGCCCGATGGGACCGATGGCCGAGCTGGACCTGACACGTGAACAGCGTCAGCAGATCGAACGCTTGATGCGCGAGCAACGGCACGAGCGTCGCGAAATCACTCAAAGCTACCTGGAAAAAATGCCTGCTGCCGACCAGAAAGCAATGCACGACGAAATCGAAGCCAAACGCTCCAAGACCGACAGCGAAGTTCGTGCACTGCTGAGGCCTGACCAGCAGAAGCTGTTTGACGAGATCAAGAAGAAAGAAGATGAGCGTCGCGCCGAATGGGCCGAGTTCAAGGCCTGGAAAGCGGCAAAAGCAGCAAAAACGCTGTAACCATCAGGCCTCGCGGCCCGATGAGCTGAACACAACCCGGCATGCACGCGCATGCCGGGCTTTTTTACTGAGACCGAGGAAATCCCGTGCGTTCATTGTTCTGGCGAATCCTGGCCAGCTTCTGGCTGGCCATCGCTCTGGTAGGCGGCCTGTCGGTGCTCATGGGGCACATGCTCAATCAGGATGCGTGGATCCTCAGTCGTCACCCGGTGCTCAACTCGTTACCCGAACAGTGGACGCAACGCTTCGAGGACAAGGGCGCGGATAACGCTCAGGAATTTCTTCAGGACATCAAACGTCGCAATCGTATCGACACACAAGTGCTCAGCGACAGCGGCGAGCCGATGGTGCGTGGCACCTTCCCGCCGCGCGCCGCAGCTCTGGAAGCGCGGCAGCGGGAAGACGACGATCAGGGGCGCAAACTGCCCTGGCGCCGTCTGGCCACCGAGTACAGCAGCCCGAAGACCGGCGAAACCTACCTGTTCATCTACCGCGTTCCGCACCCGGAGCTCGACGAATGGCACCGTCAGAGTCTGATGTGGCCGCTGAGCGCGCTGGGCATTGCGCTGGTGGTGCTGACCCTGTTCAGCCTGTTCGTGACGCTGTCGATTACACGACCGCTGAGTCGCCTGCGCGGTGCAGTGCACGACCTGGGGCAAACCAGCTATCAACAGCACAGCCTCGGACAGCTGGCCAACCGGCGTGACGAGTTCGGCGTGCTGGCCAAGGACTTCAACCGCATGGGCGCGCGCCTGCAAAGCCTGATCGGCAGTCAGCGCCAGTTGCTGCGCGATGTGTCTCATGAATTGCGCTCACCGCTGGCCCGATTGCGCATCGCCCTGGCGCTGGCTGAACGTGCCGAGCCTGCCGAGCGTGAAAAGCTCTGGCCACGGTTGGGCCGTGAGTGTGACCGGCTGGAGGCGCTGATCAGCGAGATCCTGGCCCTGGCGCGCCTCGACGCCGAGCTTCGCGGCCCTGAGCCTGTCGACCTCGAAGCGCTGCTGCAGCGCCTGAAGAACGACACCCAACTGGATGGTATCGACCAGAACATTCGCGTCGAGGTGCAGGACAGCCTGCAGTTCAAAGGCTGGCCGGACATGATCGAACGTGCGCTGGACAACCTGCTGCGCAACGCGCTGCGCTTCAACCCCTCCGGTCAGCGCATCGATCTGCAGGCAACTCAGGTCGGCGATCACGTCCGTCTGAGCGTCCGCGATCATGGTCCGGGGGTTGCCGACGAACATCTGGCACAACTGGGCGAGCCGTTTTACCGCGCCCCCGGCCAGACCACGCCCGGTCACGGCCTGGGGCTGGCGATCGCCAAACGCGCAGCGGAGCGACATGGCGGCACCCTGATGCTGGGCAATCACCCGGAAGGCGGGTTTATCGCCACGCTGGATCTGCCCAGAGAGCCGCTCAGTTTATCGTCTGTCTGATCAGCCCTGCCACTCGCTGACAAACCCGCCCACATCGACTTTTGGCGCTTCGCGCGGCGGGTTCAGCGGGGTGCCCAGGTACAGAAAGCCGAGCACTTCTTCGCCGGCTTCAAGGCCGAAGCCCTTGGCCACCTGAGGCGCATAGGACAGCTCGCCAGTCCTCCAGACCGCACCGATACCCAGTGCATACGCTGCCAGCAACACGCCATGTGCGGCGCATCCGGCGGTGATCCGCTGTTCCGAGTGCGGGACTTTGAAGTGGTCCTGCAAGCGCGCGATCACGACCACCACCAAGGGTGCACGCAATGGGCCAAGACGGGCCTTTTCCAGCGCCTGCGGGGTAACTTCAGCGCCACTCTCCTGCAGCGCCTGCGCCAGCATCTCGCCCATGCGGTCACGGGCCGCGCCTTCGACCGTCAGAAAACGATACGGCTTGAGCTGTCCATGGTCCGGCGCGCGCAATGCAGCACCGAACAGGATTTCCCGCTGCGCAGCGTCCGGGGCCGGGTCGACCAGTCGTGGAACCGATACACGATTGAGCAAAACGTCGAGCGCCTGCATGGACTGTCTCCTTGAAAAGTGATCGAGCATTCTAGAGCCTGTTTAGCGTCAATAACGAGTGCGACGGACAATTCGTTACCTCTGCGCTCGCAGCCGGTCCTCGGCGGCGCCGGTTTACATGCCCTCAAGCGCAGGTAGAATGGCGCCTTTCCTCACACCAGCCAGAGCCTGTCATGTCGTTGCCGACCTTGCGTATCATCGGTTTCATTATCGGCATCTTCCTGATCACCCTGGCTGTCGCCATGATCGTGCCCATGGCCACGCTGGTCATCTACGACCGTTTCGAGGACCTGCGCGAATTCCTGTGGGCCAGCGCCATTACCTTTATCGCCGGCCTGGCGCTGGTGGTGCCCGGACGCCCCGACAACGTTCAGTTGCGCCCGCGGGACATGTACATGCTGACCGTCTCCAGCTGGATCGTGGTGTGCATTTTCGCCGCCCTGCCCTTTCTGCTGACCCAGCACATCAGTTACACCGACTCGTTTTTTGAAAGCATGTCGGGCATTACTGCCACCGGTTCGACAGTACTCAGCAACCTGGACAGCATGTCACCGGGCATTCTGATCTGGCGTTCGATGCTGCACTGGCTGGGCGGCATCGGCTTCATCGGTATGGCCGTGGCGATTCTGCCCTTGCTGCGCATCGGCGGCATGCGTCTGTTCCAGACCGAGTCCTCGGATCGCTCGGAAAAGGTCATGCCCCGCTCGCACATGGTGGCCAAGTTCATCGTGCTCGCCTACGTCGGCTTTACCGCGCTGGGCAGCCTGGCCTTCTGGGCGGCGGGCATGAGTCTGTTCGACGCGATCAACCATGCGATGTCGGCGATTTCCACCGGCGGCTTCTCCACGTCCGACCAATCGCTGGCCAAATGGCCGCAACCGGCGGTGCACTGGGTGGCGATCGTGGTGATGATCCTCGGCAGTCTGCCCTTTACCCTGTATGTCGCCACCCTGCGCGGCAATCGCAAGGCGTTGATCAAGGATGAGCAGGTTCAGGGGCTGATCGGGCTGCTGTTGATCACCTGGCTGGTCATGACGGTCTGGTACGCCAACACCACGGACCTGCCGTGGACCGAGGCGCTGCGCCATGTCGCGCTGAACGTGACCTCGGTGGTGACGACGACGGGTTTTGCACTGGGTGACTACAGCCTGTGGGGCAATTTCTCGCTGATGCTGTTCTTTTATCTGGGCTTTATCGGCGGCTGTTCCGGCTCGACAGCGGGCGGCGTGAAGATCTTCCGTTTTCAGGTGGCCTACATTCTGCTCAAGACCAACCTCAATCAACTGATCCATCCGCGCGCGGTGATGAAGCAGAAATACAATGGCCATCGACTGGACGATGAGATCGTGCGCTCGATCCTGACCTTTTCGTTTTTCTTTACGATCACTATCTGTCTGATCGCGCTGATGCTGTCGCTGCTCGGGCTGGACTGGATGACGGCGCTGACCGGCGCTGCCAGTACGGTATCGGGTGTAGGGCCAGGGCTGGGTGAGGTCATCGGGCCAGCGGGCAATTTCTCTACCCTGCCGGATGCGGCCAAATGGATTCTGTCCGGCGGCATGCTGCTTGGCCGTCTGGAAATCATTACTGTGCTGGTGCTCTGTGTACCGGCATTCTGGCGGCATTGAGGTCTGGCTGGGCGTCGGAGCGGACCGAGCGACGCTTCGCTTATTCGCGAAGACGGCATTTGATTTATCGTTCCCACGCGGAGCGTTGGCACGATAGTCGTAAACATGAGCAGGACTCGAATACTCCACATCGGCACGACAGCCGGCTAAATTTGTGTATAACAATAAGAACCCACACGAGGACAGGCACCGTGGATACCATCAGGCGTTTTTCGAGCTTTGCCGAGTTCTATCCTTTCTATCTTGCCGAGCACAGCAGCGCTACCAGTCGGCGTCTGCATTTTGTCGGTACATCGCTGGTGATTTTCCTGCTGGCGTTTGGTGTGGGCAGCGGCCGGTGGGGGTTGTTGTGGCTGTTGCCGGTCGCGGGTTACGGCTTTGCCTGGGCCGGGCATTTCTTTTTCGAGAAGAATCGTCCGGCCACGTTCAAGCATCCGTTTTACAGCCTGCTCGGCGACTTCGTGATGTACCGCGACATGCTCCTGGGCAAGGTGCCGTTCTAGGCCGCTTGCTTCAGGCAAGCGTTTCGCTGGCGGGTTCCTCGACAGCAACCTGTTGCGCCTTCAAATGCGCATCCGCCAGACGGAACAGTTCGATGTTGCCGTCCAGGTGTTCGATCAGGGCGGTACAGGATTCGACCCAGTCGCCGCAGTTGAGGTATTCCACGCCGCCCACCTGACGGATTTCCGCATGGTGGATGTGCCCGCAGACCACCCCGTCCAGCCCGCGCTTCACGCATTCATGGGCGATGGCTTCCTCGAAATCGCTGATGAAATTCACCGCACTCTTGACCTTGTGTTTGAGGTACGCCGACAGCGACCAGTAGCCATAGCCGTACTTGGCGCGCCAGTGGTTGAGCCAGCGGTTGAGGGTCAGGGTGAATTCATAGGCCGAGTCGCCCAGAAAGGCCAGCCAGCGATGGTAGCGGGTGATCACGTCGAACTGGTCGCCGTGAATGACCAGGAAGCGACGTCCATCGGCCGTCACGTGTTCGACTTCGTCGACCAGCTGGATGTTGCCCAGCACCAGCTTGGAGTAGCGGCGCAGGAATTCATCGTGATTGCCGGTGACGTAAATGACTTCAGTGCCGCGCTTGCTCATGGTCAGCAAGCGGCGAATCACGTTGGTGTGTGCTTGTGGCCAGTACATGCCGCCGCGCAGTTTCCAGCCATCGATGATGTCGCCGACCAGATACACCTTGTCAGCTTGATAGCGCTTGAGAAACGCGGAGAGGTGCTCGGCCTGGCAATCGCGCGTGCCCAAGTGAACGTCGGAAATCCACAAGGTGCGCACGCGTTGTTTGCGGCTGGGTGTGGCGAGCTGAGCACTGGTCATGTGACGACCTCCGGCAGGGTTTCCAGAAGAGTGGAGCATGCCGGTTAACCGAATGTGACACGTGCGTGGCGATGTCGTGACAGTCGCCTGTATTACTGAGCACTTTCCGGAGTATGGCGGTCGTTGTGGCCCAGATCGCGGGCCGGGTCGATCTGGTCACGCAGCCGCTGCTTGAGCACTTTGGCTTCGGGAAAGCCGCCATCGGCCTTGCGTTCCCAGAGTTGTACGCCGTCGCAGGTAATGTGGAACACGCCGCCGGTGCCTGGCTGCAGCGAGACTTTACCCAGATCGTCGCTGAACGTGCTCAGCAGTTCCTGGGCCAGCCAGGCAGCGCGCAATAGCCACTGGCATTGAATGCAATAAGTGATGATGACTTCAGGTTTTTCGGCAGACATGGGCGTCCCCTTCGGAAATTCAGACGGCCATGATACGCAGCGTGCGCCGAATCAACGAGCGCTGGCGAAGCGACGCAGCGCACTGAGGGTCACATCCTGTTCCGGCGCTTGCGGAGCAGTATCGGCAGCCGCGCGCACCTTGACGCCCAGCAAGCCCAGCAAGCGGCTGCGAATCAGCTGGAACCCGGCCTGCCCGCTGTCACGCTGGCGCGGCAGGTCGACGCGAATGTCATCGGCAATCCTGCCATCGGCCAGCACGATGACCCGGTCCGCGAGCAGGATCGCCTCATCGACATCGTGCGTCACCAACAGCACTGCCGGGGTGTGCTTGCGCCACAGGTCGATGATCAGCTGATGCATGCGAATGCGCGTCAGGGCATCGAGTGCAGCGAAAGGCTCGTCGAGCAGCAACAGTTTTGGCTCACGGACCAGCCCCCGCGCCAGCGCCACACGCTGCGCTTCGCCACCGGACAAGGTGGCCGGAAAGGCATTCAGCCGATGCGCCAGGCCAACTTCGGTCAAGGCCGCTTCGGCCCGAGCCTTGGCATCGTTGATGCGCAGGCCGAGAACCACGTTTTTCCATGCGCTTTTCCACGGCATCAGGCGCGGCTCCTGAAACACCGCCGCCCGCGCCACCGGCACACGCAGTTCGCCACTGTCGATCTCGTCCAGCCCGGCCAGGGTGCGCAGCAAGGTGGTCTTGCCAGAGCCACTGGCGCCGAGCAAGGCGACAAATTCCCCTGGAGCAATGTCCAGATTCAGCCCGTCGATGACCCGTTGCCGGCCAAACTGACGCACCACGCTGCGCAGTTGCACAGGTGCCTGCCCTGCCTCGGGCGCGACAGTTGAAGTGTTGCGCAAATCGAGAGTCGCCATGTTTTCAATGCCTCACGAAGGTCGGCCGCCAGGCCAGCGCATAGCGCTCCAGCGTACGAATGATGCCGTCGATCACCAGGCCAAGGACGCTGTAGATCAACAGACAGATAACGATTACATCAGTGCGCATGAAGTCCCGCGCATCGCTGGCCAGATAACCGATGCCAGCGGTGGTGTTGATTTGCTCGACAAAGACCAGGGCCAGCCACGAAATCCCCAGTGAATAACGCAGCCCGACAAAAAACGCAGGCAACGAGCCGGGCAGGATGACGTGCCAGATCAGCTCTCGGCGGCTCAGCCCGAGCGTGTTGGCAGCCTCGATCAGTTTCGGGTCGATATTGCGGATGCCGGAGAACAGGTTCAGGTACACCGGAAAGGTGGTGCCCATGACGATCAGCGCCACTTTGGTGAACTCGCCAATGCCGAACCAGAGGATGAACAGTGGCACCAGTGCCAGCGAAGGAACGGTGCGCATCATCTGCATGGGCGAGTCGAGAACGATTTCGCCGCGTCGGGAAAGCCCGGTCACCAGCGCAGCCACCACGCCAATACTGACGCCGATGCTCAAGCCCAACAGCGCCCGTTGCAATGAAACCCACAAGTGGTGAGCCAGTTCGCCCGAGACGATCATCGACCAGAGCGTACCGCCGATCTGCGACGGCGCGGCAATCACGCGGACTGGCAGCAGCCCGGTGTGTGAGGCCAGTTCCCAGAGCAGCAACAGCGCCAGCGGGCTGAGCAGGCGCAAGACAGAGCCCGGCACTTGCCAGCGCGGGCGACCCGGTTGCGAGGCGCGGCCCTGTGCGGGTTTATTGACCACCAGAAAACCGGGTTCCGCGGGGATGAGTGTTGTGTCAGACATGGGTACATCCTTCCTGGACAAATCGGGCAAGGCGCACCCGATGCATTATGAAGGCCATGTTATGAGCATAAGAACGCCACGTGAAATTCGATTTAGACCTAAGCTAATAGTTAAAATATTTGATCACCAACCGATACGATAATGCATATTTTTTATAATTAACTTAGACCGAAATCGAATTTCACATCGTCTGCTCCTTGCCTTTATGGTGCCTCTCGACAAGGTCGAACGGACCTCAACCATTGGCAGGAGTTTTCATGAGCATCGAATTCATTGGCTATATCGCCACGCAACCCGGTTCTGAAATCCACCCGCGCAGCGGCGCGACCATCCAGCCCGACTACGTGAAGACCGTGGCCAAGGCTCATGAAGATGCCGGTTTTGATCGCGCACTGATCGCCTACCACTCCAACAGCCCGGACAGCACGCTGGTCGCAGCGCATGCCGCCAGCGTCACCACCAGACTGAAGTTCCTGGTCGCCCATCGCCCGGGCTTCATCGCCCCTACAGTGGCGGCACGGCAGTTCGCGACGCTGGACGTGTTCAATGGCGGGCGCACTGCCGTGCATATCATCACCGGCGGTGACGACAAGGAACTGCGTGCCGACGGCAGCCACATCGGCAAGGACGAACGCTACGCACGCAGCGACGAGTACCTCAGCGTGGTGCGTCAGGAATGGACCAGCGACAAGCCGTTCGATCATAACGGCACCTACTATCAGTTCGAGGGTGCGCACTCACTGGTCAAATCCCCGCAGCAGCCACATATCCCTCTGTACTTCGGCGGTTCCTCGGCAGCGGCAATTGCTGTGGCCGGCAAACACGCCGATGTCTATGCGTTGTGGGGCGAGACATACGAACAGGTGCGTGACGTGGTGAAACAGGTTCGCGCCGAAGCCGCCAGACATGGGCGGACCATTCGTTTCAGCCTGTCATTGCGTCCGATTCTGGCCGAGACCGAGGAACAGGCCTGGGCACGCGCCGACAGCATTCTGGAAAAGGCCAAGGCCCTGGCAGACCGCAACGGCTTCGTACGTCGCGAACCACCGAATGAAGGATCACGCCGTCTGCTGGCCGCCGCAGCACAAGGATCGCGCCTGGACAAGCGCCTGTGGACAGGCATTGCCGGCCTGCTCGGCGCCCAGGGCAATTCGACCTCGCTGGTCGGTACCCCGGAACAGGTCGCTGAAGCGCTGCTGGATTACTACGACCTGGGGATTACCACTTTCCTGATTCGCGGCTTCGATCCATTGGAAGATGCCATCGACTACGGCAAGAAGCTGATCCCGCTGACTCGCGCATTGGTGGCGCAGCGTGAACAGCAGGCTCGTGAACAGGTCGCCTGATTCAACCTATATCCTGCGGGCCGGTCTGACGCCCAGCGCCAGACCGCCTGCCCGCGATGCGGTGTTCAGGCGGCGGCCGAGACCGGCTTGAGCGAGCGGGCAACCAGTGCGCCAAAGGCTTCGACCGGCGCTTGCAGGTTACCCAGGAAGCGCGGGTAGAACAGCCACAAGTCCATCACCGGCTTGAAGTCCTTGAGCGGCAACGCCACCAACTGCTCGCGGTGCGCGCTTCGTTCCAGCAACGGCCTGGGCACCAGGCCAAGCCCCATGCCATCGGCCACCAGCCCCAGTTGCAGCTCGGTGCCGAAGGTTTCCAGATTGACCTTCATGCTCAGGCCCTGATCGGTCAGCGTGCGCTGCAAACCTGCACGAAAGCCGCAACCGTCCGGATTCAGCACCCAGCCCTGCTCATAACAGTCTGCCAGCTTGCCGGGCTTTTTCGGCACCAGGCCCTTGGCGCAGACCACCACCAGCTCCATCTTGCCAATCGACTGACCAATGATGTTGTCCGGAAATATCTTGCCTGCCGGAAACAGTGCAGCCGCCGCATCCAGCTCGCCGTTTTCGATCTTGCCGATCAGGTGGCTGCCCCAACCGGTGCTGACCTGAGCACGCAGGTCGGGAAATTCCCCACGCAACTGCCTGAGCGCATCGAGCAGCACCACGTCACCGATGGTTTGTGGCACGCCCAGACGCAGCAGACCGCTGGGCGGCGTGTCACTGGCCACCAGCTCGCGCAACGAATCCATCTCGCGCAGGATCGCCAGGCACTTCTGGTACACCTGAAGACCCATCGGGGTCGGCTTGAGCGGCTTGGTATTGCGGTCGAACAGCTCGACCCCGAGGGCTTGCTCGAAATTCTGCACCCGGCGCGTGATGGCGGGCTGGGTCAGGTCCAGCGATTCAGCGGCGTGGCTGATCGACTGGCAGCGGATGACTGCAACGAACGCATCGATATCATCAATTTTCATTCGGACCGCACATAAAGAAGAGATTAAACATAGGCAAAAAGCATAGTACCAGCAGGCGCTCATGGATAGCCCGAGCGTAGATTTCGCGGATTACCACAAAGAAGTAAAAGACGTTTTCGTTATAACCTAATCATTAAAAAATAGCATATTAAATATCCATATTATGCTTATATCAAACCATTGCCCGGCCTTGATCTGGAAATGGACATGACTCAGAACCGACACCCGGAACGACTCGGGGCCTTTATCGATGCACTCACCGAACTGCTTGGCAGCGAACCGCACGAAGGCGATCTGTTGCGCCGCGGCGGCAAGCTGCTGGCGCAACTGGTCAGCCACGATGACTGGCTGGCAGAAGAGTTCGCCGTACCCGATGCCAATCGCTACCAGCAATTTTTGCTGCATGTCGATCCACAGCAGCGCTTTTCGGTAGTCAGTTTCGTCTGGGGGCCAGGGCAACGCACGCCGATTCACGACCATCGCGTGTGGGGGCTGATCGGCATGTTGCGCGGCGCGGAAGATTCCCAGGGTTACCTTCGCAACGCGCAAGGACGCCTGGAAACCAGCGGCCCGGCGATTCGCCTGCAACCCGGCCAGGTCGAGGCGCTGTCACCGCACAGCAACGATGTTCATCAGGTCAGCAACGCCTTCAGCGATCAGGTGTCGATCAGCATCCACGTTTACGGCGCCGATATCGGCACCGTGAAGCGTGCGGTCTATGACCTCGACGGCACCGAAAAACTGTTCATTTCCGGCTATTCGAACGCCGCAGCCACTGCCCATCAGGATCAGCCAACAGGGAGCCCGACCCCATGACCACATCTGCCACCCGATCATTCGCCGATATTCGCCAGGCCTTGCTGGACCGCCAGGAGCTGGCCTTGGTAGATGTCCGCGAAGAGGCCCCCTTTGCCCAGGCTCATCCACTGTTTGCCGTGAACATCCCGCTGTCGAAGCTGGAGCTGGAGGCTTTCTCCCGCATTCCGCGACGCGACACTGCCGTGACCCTGTACGACGATGGCGAAGGCTTGGCGCAGGTCGCCCTGCAACGCCTGCAGACACTGGGCTACAGCAACGTGAAGCTGCTCGACGGCGGCCTGCAGGGCTGGCGCACGGCTGGCGGCGAACTGTTCATCGACGTGAATGTGCCGAGCAAGGCGTTTGGCGAGCTGGTGGAGCATCACCGCGCCACCCCGTCGCTGGCCGCAGAAGAGGTCAAGCGCCTGCTCGACAGCAATGCCGACGTGGTGGTGCTCGATGCCCGGCGCTATGACGAATACCAGACCATGAGCATTCCCGGCGGCATCAGCGTACCGGGCGCCGAACTGGTGCTGCGGGCACGTGAGCTGGCACCAGATCCCTCTACTCGAATCATCGTCAATTGTGCCGGTCGCACGCGCAGCATCATCGGCACCCAGTCACTGGTCAACGCGGGCCTGCCCAACCCGATCAACGCGCTGCGCAATGGCACGATTGGCTGGCTGTTGGCCGGCCAGACGCTGGACCATGGCCAGAACCGGCGCTTTGCGGCAGTCAGTGAAGAGACCCGCGAAACCGCCAGTGCCGATGCCCGCAAGGTGGCCGATCGCGCCAGCGTCAAACGTGCCAGCCGTGCTGATCTGCAAAACTGGCAAGCCGATGCGTCACGCACCACTTACCTGTTCGATGTCCGCACCCCGGAAGAGTTTGCCAAAGGCCATCTGCCAGGCGCGCGCTCTACACCGGGCGGGCAACTGGTGCAGGAAACCGATCATTTCGCCAGCGTACGCGGTGCGCGAATCGCTCTGCTGGACGACGACGGCGTACGCGCCAACATGTCGGCGTCCTGGCTGGCGCAATTGGGTTGGGACGTGTCGGTGCTCGATGACCTGGATGCAGCAGACTTCAGCGAACAGGGCGACTGGGACGCGCCCTTCCCGACGCCACCGCAGGTGGAGGCGATCAGCGTCGAGACCCTCGCCCACTGGCAGACACAGGTCAACGTGGCGGTGCTGGATTTCACCGCCAGCGCCAACTATGTCAAACAGCACATTCCCGGTGCCTGGTGGACCTTGCGCGCCGACCTCAAACAGGCGCTGGGCAAGCTGCCACCCGCTGACCGTTATGTTCTGACCTGCGGCAGCAGCCGTCTGGCGCGCTTTGCCGTAGCCGACCTCGAAGCGTTGACCGACAAGCCGGTGTTTCTGCTCGAAGGCGGCACCGCAAGCTGGATCAAGGCCGGTCTGCCGCTGGAACACGGCGAAAGCCGACTGGCCTCGCCACGCATCGATCGCTACCGCCGCCCGTACGAAGGCACCGACGCACCGCGCGAAGCCATGCAGGCGTATCTGGACTGGGAATTCGGCCTGGTGGAGCAACTGGGACGTGACGGCACACACGGGTTTTATGTGATTTGAGCGGATAAACGACCATCGTGCCAATGCTCTGCGTGAGGAACGATGGGTGTCTGGACGACCAATCAACTCAATGGAGAAACACCTCGATGCTGCCTTTTTTCAAATCCGCCCGCCCCTTTAAAAGCCTGCTGCTGGGCGCATTGCTCAGCCTGCTGGCAGGTCAGCAGGTGCTGGCTGCCGAGCAGGCGCCGCTGCTGGTCGCCAATCAAAAGTCGCTGCTGAAAATCCTGCTGCAGGTCTCCGGAGAGCTCAAAGACGTGCCTTACGAGATCCAGTTTTCCGAATTCCCCTCGGCAGCCCCGCTGGGAGAGGCACTGAATGCGGGCGCGGTGGATATCGGTGCGCTGGGTGATGCGCCTTATGTATTCGCTCTGGGCGCGGGTGCACCCTTGAAAGTGGTCAGCATCACCCATGCCCAGGGCCGCTTCACCACCGCTGTGCTGGTGCCCAAGGACTCGCCGATCAAGACCGTTGCCGACCTCAAGGGCAAACGCATCGTTACCGGACGCGGTTCCATCGGCCATTATCTGGCGATCCGCGCCCTGCATGAGGCCGGGCTGAAAACCAGTGACGTCACTTTCATCAATCTGCTACCCAGTGAATCGCGTCTGCTGCTGGACAGTGGCGATGCGGACGCCTGGGCGACCTGGGACCCGTACACCACGATCTCCATCACGCAAAGCGACGCGCGGGTGCTGGTCAGCGGCAGCGAACTGCTGAGCAACCACCTCTACCTTGCCGCAACCAGCAAGGCCATCGAAGGCAAGCGCGCGCAACTGGACGATTTCGTTGCGCGTGTGGAACGCGCCTTCAATTGGTCCAACGCCCATCCCGAGGAGTACGCAGCGGCCCAGGCGAAAGTCACCGGCCTGCCCCTGGCGGTGCATCTGGCGGTAGCCAAGGCGACGAAAATGCAACGTACGCCGATTGACGATCAGATTGTCCAGGGCCTGCAAAACACGGCCAACACTTACCTGGCTGAAGGCATCCTGAGCAAACGGATCGACGTTTCGACAGGCTTCGACAAAAGCTTCAACGCATCGCGCGCGCAGATCGCGCAGGCCACCGCCCCATAAACGCTGCGACAAGGACACCGCATGACACTCTCGCCCCTGCGCCCTATCCCGCGCCAGTTGCATAACGCGCCCGAGTCCGACGAGGACTTCAGCAAACGGCTGGCGGAACTGACCGCAGCACTGGCCGAAACCGCCGAGCAATACGACATCAGCGCGCAATTTCCCCATGCCAACTTCCAGTTGCTGCACGCTCACGGCCTGCTTGGCCTGACCGTTCCGACCGAACTGGGCGGCGGCGGTGCCGACTTGCCCCGTGCTCAACAGGTGATCAGTGCGGTGGCCAGGGGAGAGCCGTCGACGGCGCTGATTCTGGTCATGCAATACCTGCAGCATTCAAGGCTGCAGGAGAACCGCAACTGGCCAAGCCATCTGCGCGTGCAAGTGGCCGAACAAGCCGTGCGCGAGGGCGCGTTGATCAACGCTCTGCGCGTCGAGCCCGATCTGGGAACGCCCGCGCGGGGTGGCCTGCCAGGCACCATCGCGCGCCGCACCGCTCAAGGCTGGCGCATCAGCGGCAGCAAGATCTACTCCACCGGCAGCCACGGTCTGACCTGGTTTGCCGTGTGGGCGCGCAGCGATGACGATGACCCGCTGGTGGGCAGCTGGCTGGTTCACAAGGACACGCCGGGCATCACCGTCATTGAGGACTGGGATCATCTGGGCATGCGCGCCTCCAGCAGCCACGAAGTCAGATTCGACAACGTGCTGGTGCCACTTGATCACGCCGTCAGCGTCAGCCCGTGGAGCGCCCCACAATCCGAACTGGATGGATCGGGCCTGCTGTGGATGTCGGTGCTGCTGTCGTCGGTCTACGACGGCATCGCTCAATCCGCCCGCGACTGGCTGGTGCACTGGCTGGAACAGCGCACGCCCTCCAACCTCGGCGCGTCGCTGTCGACCTTGCCGCGCTTTCAGGAAACCGTCGGGCAGATCGATACCCTGCTGTTCGCCAATCGCAGCCTGTTGCAATCGGCTGCCCACGGGCACACACCTGCCCAGCACGCCGGGCAGATCAAATACCTGGTGACCGGCAACGCCATCCGCGCGGTAGAGCTGGCCATCGAGGCTTCGGGGAATCCGGGACTGTCACGCAGCAACCCATTACAGCGCCACTACCGCAACGTCCTGTGCGGTCGGGTGCACACCCCACAGAACGACGCAGTACTGACGGGCGTGGGCAGGGCGGCCTTTGCGGCGCGCAGCAAAGACCATTAACCCCCTGTCAGAGCAGTGACGGCGGTTCGAACGCCGTCACCGGCGGCAGATCCTGGTCCCATTTGACGATGTCCACCGATGCCGTCTGCGCTGCACAGCCCTGTGACAGGCTGGAGGCGCCTACATCTTCGGTGATCACATTCGGGTTGCCGTGTTTTTCCAGGCTGCCCCGTTCGCCGTGCACCAGCGGGTCGAACCAGGCCCCGGTGGCAATCTGCACTACGCCGGGGCGAATGCCGTCCGAGACGATCACCCCGGCCAGAAACGCGCCCCGCTCGTTGAACACCTTGACCACATCGCCATCGACCAGTCCGCGTGCGCGAGCATCCAGCGGATTAAGGGTCAGCGGCTCGCGCGCCTGAATTTTCGAGGAGCGACTGTAGCTGCCGTGGTCGTACTGGCTGTGCAGACGGGTTTTCGGTTGGTTGGACAGCATGTGCAGCGCGTGGGTTGGCCTAGGCTTCTCCAGCCACACCGGGTGACCGGGGCAATCGGCATAGCCAAAGCCTGCGATGCGCTCGGAGAAAATTTCGATGCGCCCGGACGGTGTCGGCAACGGATACGCGTCTGGGTCTTGGCGAAAGGATTCGAGCAGTATGTTGTCGGTGTGCGGGTAGTCTATTTCCAGTACACCTTCACGCCAGAACTGCTCAAACTCCGGCAGGGTGATGCCAAACGTTTCGGCCCGTTGCCGAGACTCGTCGTAGATAAAGTGCAGCCATTCCTGGGCATCCCGGCCTTCGGTAAACGCCTGTGCCACCCCCAGTCGCTCGGCCAGCGCGGCCAGGATCGAGTAGTCGTCACGCGATTCGCCCACTGGCTCGATCGCCTGCTGCATGGCGATCATGAAGCGGTCGGAGGCCGAACTGCCGATGTCATTGCGCTCCAGAGCCGTGGTGGCCGGCAGTACGATGTCTGCATAGCGCGCCTGGGCGGTCCAGAACTGTTCGTGAACGATGATGGTTTGCGGCCGCTGCCACGCCTCCAGCAACCGATTGAGGTCCTGATGGTGGTGAAAGATATTGCCACCCGCCCAGTACACAAGGCGAATGTCCGGGTACGTGCGCTGCTGTCCGTTGTAATCGAAGGGTGTGCCGGGATTGAGCAGCATATCCGTCACCCTCGCGACCGGAATGAAGTCCGTGACCGGGTTGCTGCCTTGGGAAAAGCGCGGCCCCGAGAACGCCTTGCGGCCACTGCCGGTGTTGTTCATGCAACCATACCCCAGGCCGAAACCGGCACCGGGCAAACCGATCTGCCCCAACAGCGCGGCCAGGGTCACCGTCATCCAGAAGGGTTGCTCGCCGTGTATCGAGCGCTGCAATGAATAGGCGACGTTGATCATGGTGCGCTTGCTGGCCATGCGTCGTGCCAGCTCGACAATCTGCTGCGCAGGAATATCGGTCAGCGCCTCGGCCCAGCGCGGGTCTTTCGGCTGGCCATCGGTGTGGCCCAGCAGATAATCGCGAAAACGCTCATAGCCCACGGTATAGCGCTGGACGAAATCCTCGTTGTGCAGCCCTTCGCTGATCAACACCCAGGACAGCGCCATCATCAACGCCGTGTCGCTGCCGGGACGTACCGCCAGCCACTGGTTATGCGTCGGGCCAACCAGATCGTCACGCAGCGGGCTGACATTGACGAACTGCACGCCCGCGGCGGACATGCGTCGCAGCGCGTCGCCCAACAGATGGTCGCTGGCACCGCCGGGGCTGGTCTGCGCATTCTTGGCGGGCAAGCCACCGAACGCGACGAACAGCTCACAATGCTCGGCCAGGTTCTTCCACGAGGTATGCGCCGCCAGCAACCAGTCCATGTTGCCGACGATGTGCGGCATCAGCACCCGCCCGGCACCCAGGCTGTAGCTGTCGGTGCTGAACACATAACCGCCGATGCAGTTGAGGAAGCGATGCAACTGGCTTTGTGCGTGATGAAAGCGCCCCGCGCTGCCCCAGCCGTAGCTGCCGCCAAAAATAGCCTGATTGCCATGTTCGTGCCTGACTCGCTGCAACTCGCTGGCGACCAGATCCAGCGCGACGTCCCAGGAGACCTCGACAAACGGCTCCTGACCACGCAGATCGGGTCGTCCACCGGCCTGCTGAAGAAAACTGCGGCGTATCGCCGGGCGCCTGATGCGGGTCGGTGAGGTAATCGCGTCGGCAACCGAATCGCCTATCGGAGAAGGGTCCTTGTCCCATTCTGCGGGCAGCAGCCCGGCCAACTTGCCGTCCTCGACTTGTGGACGATAAGCGCCCCAATGCAGTGATGTGAAACTCATGGTGAAGGCCCCCGGATAAGCGCAGTGGCAGGCGCTCGGTCAGCGCGCTGCCTGCGCCTGATCGGCCAGCGCTGCACTGAACGACTCGTCAAACACGCTGGCAGCAGGATAACGCTTGGTGAGCCCCGCGTTGTTGAAAAAATCGATGGTCTGCTGCGCACCGGCAACTACTTGTGCAGTGATCGGCACGACCACCACCTGAGCACGGGAAAACCAGCGCCGAGCCACCTCGGCATCGGCCTTGGTCAGCGCGGCCCAGGCGTTGGCATAGCGTTCATTGTGCTGCGGATCGCTGACCGACCAGGCGCGGGCGGCCTGCAGGCGCTGCAGGAAATCGCTGATCTGCGCACGCTTGTCCTTGATCGCCTGATCGTTGGCGACGATGAAGCTTTGCGCAGGAATCAAGCCCTCGGCAGTGGCGATAATCCGCGCGCCCTGCCGCTCCTGTTGAGTCACATAGGGTTCCCAGGTGGCAATCGCATCCACCGAGCCGCCATCCAGCGCGTGGGAGGAATCCAGTGCGCTGAGGTAGCGATATTCAACGGCATCGCGGGCGACACCTGCCTTGTCCAGTGCAGTGAGCATCAGTTGCTGGCTGAACGAACCTTTCCAGATGGCGACTTTCTTGCCCGCCAGATCCGCCACGGTCTTGATCGGCGAGTCCTTGCGCACAACGATGGCAACGCCGTCGAGGTTCTGCCGTGACACTCCGATCACCTTGATCGGAGCGCCCAGCGCGCCCATGAACAGCGCAGGCGAATCACCCAGCAAGCCGATGTCCAGGCTGCCGACGTTCAAGGCCTCGGCGACCGGCGAGCCTGCGGTGAACTGCTTCCATTCCAGTTCGTAAGGCAAATTCTCAAGCACCCCGGCGGCTTCCATCACGGTACGCGCGCTGTAGCTCTGATCGCCGACGATCAGATTGGCCGCCTGGGTATTGAGCGAGGCCACAAGGCCCAACGCCAGCCCCTTCAGCAAGCGTTGGCTCCAAAGGACGAGGGTCGTTGGCACAGGTACGTTCTCCACAGGCATTGGGCAAATCGAAATGATCGGCAACGACCCTAACACCCGAACAAAAATTAGCTAAATTCATTTTTGTTCTAGCCTAAGATGCAAGTTAATCATCAACAGATCGGCCGCCAGCCTGCTTCAAGCTTGCCGATCATTCAGCTCAATGCCTGACTCCAGACGCTCGCGCAGGAACTCGATGAATGCCTGCACCGGTCGCGACGCCTGACGGTGTTGCGGGTAAACCGCTGACAGCGTCAAGG
Source organism: Pseudomonas sp. ICMP 10191 (assembly GCF_001467335.1). Classification (NCBI taxonomy): domain Bacteria; kingdom Pseudomonadati; phylum Pseudomonadota; class Gammaproteobacteria; order Pseudomonadales; family Pseudomonadaceae; genus Pseudomonas; species Pseudomonas sp. ICMP 10191. The sequence goes on along the minus strand of NZ_LKGW01000179.1, from coordinate 123,523 downwards.
GCTCGGGGCGCAGCTCGTCCAGCACCCGCACCAGGCTGCCGTCGCGCAACGCCGCGCCAACAATGAAGGTCGGCAAATAGGTGATGCCCAGCCCGGCAATCGCCGATTCCCTCAGCAACTCGCCATTATTGGCACGCATGCGCCCGCTGACATTGAGGGTCAAAGGCTTGTCGTGCCCCTGAAAACGCCATTGCGCCTGACGGCTGTGGCCATAGGGCAGGCAATCATGGGTGTGCAGGTCTTCGGGCCTTTGTGGTGTGCCGCGCTCGGCCAGGTACGCCGGACTGGCGCAATACACCCGGTCGATCGAGGCAATGCGCCGGGCGATCAGGCTGGAATCTTCCAGCACCCCGATACGCAGCACCACGTCGTAGCCTTCGCTGATCACATCCACCGGACGATCACTCAGGTCCACTTCCACCGCCACGTCGCGATAGCGCTGCAAAAACAGCGGTAGCAGGCACGCCAGGTGCGTAACGGCAAACGACAGCGGCGCACTCACGCGCAAGGTGCCACGCGGTTCGTTGTTCTGCCCGGCGATGCCCTGCTCCACCTGTTCCAGCTCGGCCAGCAGGCGCAGGGCGGATTCGTAGTAACTCTGCCCCAACGGCGTGACATCCAGACGTCGCGTCGAACGGTTGAGCAGGCGTACGCCCAGCCGCTCCTCCAGTTGCATCAGGCGCCGGCTGACAAACTGCTTGGACAGGCCCAGCTTGTCGGACGCGGCGGTCAGGCTGCCTGACTCCATCACCTGGCAGAACATGCGCATGTCTTCGAAAGGGTTCATATGTTGCGACCTGATCAAGCGCTAATGGCGTTCGACAGAGCGTAACGCAGCGCTGGGTACTGTCAACCTCAGCGAGACAGTTATTCATATTTCAGCTACTTATTGCGACAGTCGATAAGCCGTACTCTTGCTCCTACGTGATCGATTGCTGAATGTGCAGCGTCGATAGATGGAGAAAGAATCATGCTGACTCTTCGCAAAGCCTCTGATCGTGGTGCAGCCGACCACGGCTGGTTGAAATCCTTTCACACCTTTTCCTTTGCCGGCTATCGCAATCCGCAGGAACAGGGTTTTTCCGACCTGCTGGTGATCAACGACGACCGTGTCAGTGCAGGCAAAGGCTTCGGTCAGCATCCTCACCGGGACATGGAGATCTTTTCCTATGTGCTGGAAGGCGCGCTGGAACACAAGGATACACTGGGCACTGGCTCGGTGATTCGCCCTGGCGACGTGCAGTTGATGAGCGCCGGCACGGGTGTGGCACACAGCGAGTTCAACCATTCGCAGACCGAGGGCGTGCATTTTCTGCAGATCTGGATCGTGCCGAATGTTGCAGGCGCGGCGCCCGACTATCAGGAGAGGCATTTCAGCCCAGAGCAGAAACGCGGCCGCTTGCAGCTGATCATTTCGCCCGAAGGCGAGAACGGTGCGCTCAAGGTGCGCCAGGACGCTCGAGTGTATGCCGGTCTGTTCGATGGCGATGAAAGCGCGACCCTGAAGCTGGCAGCCAACCGCTATGCCTACGTACACGTTGCCCGTGGCAGTGTGGTGCTCAACAGCGAGCAACTGGGTGAAGGGGATGGCGTGCGTGTACGCGACGAACAGATTCTGAGCCTGAGCGCAGGGGTTGACGCAGAGGTGTTGGTGTTCGACATGCGAGCAAACGAATTGCCGCAGATGCCTCGAGCCTGAAATGAAAAAACGCCGCTCTTAGAGTGGCGTTCCTTTATATAACGTTAAAACATCTGGCTTAAAACGCACAAACAAAAACGCCGCTCTGTTGAGCGGNNNNATGGCGTCCCCTAGGGGACTCGAACCCCTGTTACCGCCGTGAAAGGGCGGTGTCCTAGGCCACTAGACGAAGGGGACACTGCCTGAAACACAATGGTGTGTGTTTCAGTTCCAGACATCATCCGAAGACGTGTTCTGGTTTCACTCAACCCTGCCCTAAGGCAAAGCTGCTTAAAATTGGAGCGGGAAACGAGACTCGAACTCGCGACCCCGACCTTGGCAAGGTCGTGCTCTACCAACTGAGCTATTCCCGCAATTATGGCGTCCCCTAGGGGACTCGAACCCCTGTTACCGCCGTGAAAGGGCGGTGTCCTAGGCCACTAGACGAAGGGGACACACGTACAACATTCACTACTTATTTGCGCTACGCTGTGTGCTTTACGCTGTAAGTGGCGCGCATTCTATGGATGGATTGAGGGGTCGTCAACCCCCATGTGAAAATTTATTGAAATCAATAACTTCGATGCCGTTCTGACGCTGACCGGCTGTCGCCGGGCGCCCGGCTGATCAATCTCCCCTAATCTATATAGAAGAGATGCCGACAAACTCCGAGAGGGACATCTATGCGCAGTAGTGCTTAGCCACTACACTCGCACTAAAACTAATTGAACGAATGAGGTTTGCACAGTGACTCCACTCATGATCACGCTGATGGTAGTAGCAGGTATCGCACTGCTCATCGCGATCGGCTACCTGAATCACGTCGCTGAAAACGGCAAACTGGAGAAGGCTCGCACCAAGGTCGAACTCGGGGATCGCCTGCGTCGCTGCAGCGAGATCACCGAAGTGTTCCCGGGTCAGCTGATGTCACCCGCCTTGAAGCTGTTGCTGACGCGGCTGGAGCTGAACGTTGTACAGCGCATGCTGAACATGGAGAAAGGCAACGCTCAGCTCAAGCACCGCATCGGCGAACTGGAACAGCAGATTGCCAAGGGCGAAGGCATCGACATACCCAACCCGGTCACACCGATCCAGACCGAAGCCAAGGCCAAGGACGTGCGTTTTCTGCTGGAAGCCCTGCACGGTCAGGTGACGCGCGCTGCACATGACGGTTTCCTGCAGACCAGCGAAGCGAAACACTGGATCCGTGAAATCCGCACGATTCTGGTCAATCTGCACATCGAGTTCTTCAACAACCTTGGCCAGACCGCACTTTCTCAGGATCAGCCAGGCCAGGCACGTCTGGCGTTCGAGCGCGGCGTACAGTATTTGCGCAACCAGCCGGACCCGGTTACTTATCAACAGCAGCTGCTGGCGATGGAAAAACAACTGGCCCGTGCCAACTCGGTAGTGCTGACCAACACCGCACCGACCGAAGACGACGACAACGCACTGACCGAAGGCCTGAAGCAGGACGACACCGAGTCGGAATGGAAGAAGAAAGTCATCTACGATTGNCAGGCCGACTGGCTCAGCAGTCGGTCGATGCCAGAAAGATAGCCGCGAGACGCTCGATCCCTGCCTGATCCCCCTCCTTGAAACGCCCCACGCTTGGACTGTCCAGGTCCAGAACGCCGATCAGACGCCCGTCCTTGATCAATGGCACCACCAACTCGCTGTTCGATGCGCTGTCGCAGGCAATGTGTCCGGGAAACTCGTGAACGTCCTCAACGCGCTGGGTTTGCCGACTCTGCGCGGCCGCCCCGCAAACGCCGCGACCGAAAGGAATGCGCACGCAGGCGATCTGCCCCTGAAACGGCCCCAGTACCAGTTCTTCATTGCGATTGAGGTAAAAGCCCGCCCAGTTCAGATCGTCGAGCTGGGTATAGAGAAACGCCGAGAACTGCGCCGCATTGGCGATGAAATCGCGCTCGTCGGCCAGCAGGGCTTCGAGCTGGGCGGCCAACAGACCGTAGCCGTCCAGGCCCGCACCGGTGTTTTGCAAATCAATCATGTGTGTTGCTCCAACAATTCAAGTCCTACCCAGTAACGTGCAAATTGATAGGCGCAGCGGCCGTTGCGATTGCCGCGCGCGGTTGCCCAGCGAATCGCGGCTTTTTCCAGGTTTTCGTCACGCTGCCACTGCAATCCGGCTTTTTGCGCCAATTGCGTGATCCAGTGTTCGACCACGTTCAGATAATGTTCCTGAGTGAACGGATAAAACGACAGCCACAGCCCGAACCGGTCAGACAAGGCGATCTTGTCTTCGACGGCCTCACTGGGGTGCAGTTCGCCGTCAACGTGCTTCCAGTCAACGTTGTCACTTTCCTTCTCGGGCACCAGGTGACGACGGTTGGAGGTCGCGTACAGCAGCACGTTGTCCGGTGCCTGCTCCAGCGAGCCGTCGAGCACACTTTTCAGTACGCGATAATCGCCCTCGCCCGACTCGAACGACAGGTCATCGCAGAACAGTACAAAGCGCTGCGGCAGCTTGTGCAGTTGTTCGACCACACGCGGCAAGTCGCCCAGATGATCACGCTCGATCTCGATCAGACGCAGGCCGGCCGGGGCGTACTCGGCCAGCAGCGCGCGGATCAAGGACGACTTGCCGGTACCGCGCGAACCCCACAGCAAGGCATGGTTGGCAGGCAGCCCATCGATAAACTGACGGGTATTGCGCCCCAACTGATCACGTTGCAGGTCGACGCCGATCAGATCGGTCAGGCGTGTATCCAGGCTCACCTGCAAAGGCATCAGGTAACCGCTGCGGCCTTCTCGCACCCAGCGCGCGGCCAGTGCCTGCGACCAGTCGACCGGCTCGCGCAGCGCTGGCAGCAAGGGTTCCAGTCGGGCCAGCACGGCGTCGGCGCGCTGCAGAAAAGCATCCAACCGAGAATCCACGGGATCTCCTTATATTTAACTGATTAGTCAGCGGTGCCGATCAGCTATGCTTGGCCGGCACCGGGCACCAGAAGTGGCAGTACTCATGGATATATCGCTCAAAAACAGGCTGTCGTTCAAGCAGGCGCGCCTGGCTGTATCGATCGGCTTCGTGCTGGGGACCTTGCTGAGCCTGTTTCAGATTGCAATCGATTATGCCAGCGAAGACGCTTCCATCAATCGTGAAATCAAGTCACTGCTGGAAATCATTCAGAACCCGGCGTCGCGCATCGCCTACAACATCGACTCCGAGCTGGCCCAGGAACTCACACTCGGCCTGCTGCGCTCCCCTGCCGTGGTCAGCGCCAGGCTTACCGATAACAACGACGCCGTGCTCTCCAGCGTCGAGCGTCCGATGGCCACCGGGCGTTATCGGGTGTTCAGCGACTGGCTGTTCGGCGAAAGCCGGCAGTTTCAGGAAAAGCTGCACCTCAATCACCTGCCCAATGAAACCATCGGCACACTGTACCTGACCGTGGACACCTTCGCGTTCGGCAGCCATTTTCTGCAACGCGCTGAAATCACCCTGCTCAACGGCTTTGTCCGCAGCCTGGCGCTGGCCGGGATTCTGACCATTCTGTTTTACGCGACCCTGACCAAGCCACTGGTGAGGGTGATCCGCGAATTGAGCAGTCGCGATCCGCGCAACCCTGACCAGGGGAAAATAACCTGCCCGCCCTACCATGCCCAGGATGAAATCGGCGTGCTGGTCGAGACGTTCAACCGTCAGTTTGAAACCATGAGCAGCGAGTTTTCCAGGCGACGCGCGGCCGAGGACCGGCTGACCGACCACCTCAACGAACTGGAAAACATCGTTTCGGCGCGCACCAACGAGCTCAAGGCCAGCAACCTGCGCCTGCGCGAGTCCAATGAAGAACTGCAGATAGCGCGCAGTACCGCACTGGACATGGCTCACGCGCGCTCTGCGTTTCTGGCGCACATGAGCCATGAGATTCGCACCCCGCTCAACGGCCTGCTGGGCATGCTGGCACTGTCGCTGGACAGTCCGCTGAGTGCCGAACAGCGCCAGCAACTGATGATCGCCCACGACTCCGGCAAGGTGCTGGTCGAGCTGCTCAACGATATTCTCGACATGTCAAAGTTCGATGCCGGTCACCTGGAGATCGAACGCATTCCTTTCGACTTGGGGATGTTGATCGAGGACACCGCCAACCTGCTGTCGCAGAACGCAGCGCCCAGCGTGGAACTGACCTGCCTGATCGCCCCGGACTTCCCGGCCATGGTCACCGGCGATCCGACCAGGGTGCGACAAATCGTCAGCAACCTGCTGTCCAATGCCCTCAAATTCACCCGTTTCGGGCGTGTGGATGTGCGTCTGACTCACCATCGGGACGCCAGCTCCGGTGAAAACCGGGTGCGCATCGAAGTCCGCGACACCGGCATCGGCATTGCGCAGGACGCGCAGACCCGAATCTTCCAGCCGTTCACCCAGGCTGAAACCGCCATCACCCGCCAGTACGGCGGCACCGGACTCGGCCTGGCGCTGACCAATAACCTCTGCGAGGCCATGAATGGCACGCTGAGCATCCAGTCACAGTCCGGCTTCGGCAGCCAGTTCTGCGCCGAACTGCCGCTGCCGGTGCACGTGGCCGCGGTCACTCAGACCCCGCTCAAAGGCCGGGTGACCGTGGTCAGTTCGGCAGGCAGCGGCCTGGTGGAGCTGCTTGGCAGTCTGCTGCCGTTCTGGGGCGTCGACCTCAAGCGACGCAGCATCGACGATCGCCCGGAAGCCGTGGATCTCGACAGCAGCCCGGACCTGGTGATTACCGACTGCCCCGAGTGCCTGTTCGCGATTCGCCCCACCACGCCCGTGCCGATCCTGCTGGTAACCGCCTATGGCAACTTCATGCCTGGCGAACAGGTCGCCGCCCTGGCCCCGCTGCAACAGCAGGCCCGGCCATTGGCGCGCAACGCGCTTTACCACACACTGCGGCGCATACTGGGTCAGGAAGAAACGGGCCTCAAGGACACACAGGCGCTCGAACACACTGCGCCACGTCTGGCGCGGGTGTTACTGGTGGAGGACAACCCGGTCAATCAACTGGTCGCCAAGGGCATACTCGGCAAGCTGGGTTGTGAAGTGATCATCAGCAGCCATGGCGGCGAAGCCCTGGAACAGCTGGAGCAGGGCCATTTCGACCTGGTATTGATGGACTGCAACATGCCGGTCATGGACGGCTATGAAGCCAGCCGCCAGATCCGCAGCAGTGGCCGCTGGCCGAACCTGCCGATCGTCGCTCTTACCGCCAATGCCATGCCCGATGAACGCGAGCGCTGCAAGGCGGCGGGCATGAATGACTATCTGGCCAAGCCGTTCCGGCGTGCCGAACTGGTCAGCATTCTGGATCAGTGGATACCCATTACCGGCATCGACTGAAGGCTCAACGCAACAGCGCCTCGATGTCTCCCGTCAGTTCCTCGGGCTTGGTCAGTGGCGCAAAACGTTTGACCAGCCGGCCATCCTGGCCAATCAGGAACTTGGTGAAATTCCACTTGATGCGCTCCGTACCCAGCAAACCGGGAGCCTGCTGCTTGAGCTGCACGAACAATGGATGGGCCTGCTCGCCGTTCACATCAATCTTCTTGAACAGCGGGAAGCTGACGCCGTAGTTAAGCTCGCAAAAACCGGAAATCGCTCCCTCGTCGCCTGGCTCCTGCTTGCCGAACTGGTTGCAGGGAAAGCCCAGCACCACCAGCCCCTGATCCCGATAGTCCTGCCAGAGCTTCTCCAGCCCCTTGTATTGAGGGGTAAAGCCACATTTGCTGGCGGTATTGACCACCAGCAACGCCTTGCCGGAAAAATCAGCGAGGGTTTTCTGTTCGCCCTTGATCGTCGTGACCGGGATGCTCAGCAGGTTTTCACTCATCAAAGGAGGCCTCGATACTGAAATTGGAACAGGGCGGTGACTGAATCTGCAAGACGTCTAGGTGCGTGGCACCAGATCCAGGCATACCGAATTGATGCAATAACGCAGGCCGGTGGGTGGCGGTCCATCCGGAAACACGTGGCCCAGGTGCGCATCACATTTGGCGCAGACCACTTCGGTACGAATCATGCCGTGGCTCATATCGCGAACCTCGACCACCGCACTGCCCTCGAGCGGCGCATAGAAGCTGGGCCAGCCGCAGCCTGAATCGAACTTGGTGGTGGAATCAAACAGCGGCTCATTGCAGCAGATGCAGTGATAGATGCCGTCGGTCTTTGTCTCGTTGTACTTGCCGGAGAACGGCCGCTCGGTGCCTTTCAGACGGCAGACGTTGTACTGCTCCGGGTCGAGCATCTGTTTCCACTCTTCCAGCGTTTTCTGCAACTTTTCCACGGGTACACCTCCGAATTCGAAAAACCCTGATCTGTACCTTTTCCGCAGATCAGGTGGCACGTATCATTGCGCCAGGTCAGACGTCAGTCTGGCACCCGCGTTTGTCGTACACAAACCCATTTTCATGGCGAATGTAGCGACCTTCATTGCAAGCCGGCGACAGCTCGTCCATTTTCGGGATCATCACCATGCAGTTCAACAAATCGAACAAGCTCGCAAACGTCTGCTATGACATTCGCGGGCCGGTGCTCAAGCACGCCAAACGCCTGGAAGAGGAAGGCCATCGCATCCTCAAGCTGAACATCGGCAACCCGGCACCGTTTGGTTTCGAGGCGCCGGACGAAATTTTGCAGGACGTGATCCGCAACTTGCCGACTGCGCAGGGCTACAGCGACTCCAAGGGCCTGTTCAGCGCCCGCAAGGCGGTAATGCAGTATTACCAGCAGAAGCAGGTCGAAGGCGTCGGCATCGAAGACATCTACCTGGGCAACGGCGTGTCCGAGCTGATCGTGATGTCGATGCAGGCGCTGCTCAACAATGGCGACGAAGTGCTGGTTCCGGCCCCCGACTATCCGCTGTGGACCGCTGCTGTCGCCTTGTCCGGTGGCAGCCCGGTGCATTATCTGTGCGACGAGCAGGCCAACTGGTGGCCGGATCTTGAAGACATCAAGGCCAAGATCACCCCGAACACCAAGGCGATGGTCATCATCAACCCGAACAACCCGACGGGTGCGGTGTACTCGCGCGAAGTACTGCTGGGCATGCTGGAGCTGGCTCGCCAGCATAATCTGGTGGTGTTCTCCGACGAAATCTACGACAAGATTCTCTATGACGACGCAGTGCACATCTGCACCGCCTCGCTGGCACCGGACCTGCTGTGTCTGACCTTCAACGGTCTGTCCAAGTCGTATCGGGTTGCGGGCTTCCGTTCCGGCTGGATCGCCATTTCCGGGCCGAAACACAACGCGCAGAGCTACATCGAAGGCATCGACATTCTGGCCAACATGCGCCTGTGTGCCAACGTACCGAGCCAGCACGCCATTCAGACTGCACTGGGCGGCTATCAGAGTATCAACGACCTGATTCTTCCTCCTGGCCGCCTGCTGGAGCAGCGCAACCGCACCTGGGAACTGCTCAACGACATTCCCGGTGTCAGCTGCGTGAAGCCGATGGGCGCGCTGTATGCGTTCCCGCGCATTGACCCGAAGGTCTGCCCGATCCTCAACGACGAGAAGTTCGTCCTCGACCTGCTGCTTTCCGAGAAGCTGCTGGTGGTTCAGGGTACTGCGTTCAATTGGCCGTACCCTGACCACTTCCGCGTCGTGACCCTGCCCCGCGTCGATGAGCTGGAGCAGGCCATTGGTCGCATCGGCAATTTCCTGAAGGGTTATCGGCAGTAAACAGCCAGAGCCCTCTCGCCTGACCTCTCTGCCCCGACCCGCTCGGGGCAGTTTATTTCTGTCTGCCCGAAACAGCATGAACCTCCTGCCGTAAACGCTTCAGGCATCGACCACTCTGGCTCAGGCGCCGTTCAGCCTTGCGGGATTAGCATTGATTGCGACCAGAGGACACAGTTTGAAATAGTCCCTCTGTTGAATAGCAGCAAGCATCACCTTATATACCCGGCATCGAGTTACATATTTACCTGAGGAGAACGTTTCGACCATGATGCGCATTTTGCTGTTTTTGGCCACTAACCTTGCGGTCGTGCTGATTGCCAGCATCACCCTGAGCCTTTTTGGCTTCAATGGGTTCATGGCGGCCAACGGGGTTGATCTGAACCTCAATCAGCTGCTGGTTTTCTGCGCTGTGTTCGGTTTCGCGGGCTCGCTGTTCTCGCTGTTCATCTCCAAGTGGATGGCGAAGATGAGCACCGGTACTCAGATCATCAGCCAGCCTCGCACCCGCCATGAGCAATGGTTGCTGCAGACCGTGGAACAACTGTCCCGCGACGCGGGCATCAAGATGCCGGAAGTCGGTATTTTCCCGGCGTACGAAGCCAATGCGTTCGCCACGGGCTGGAACAAGAACGATGCACTGGTCGCGGTCAGCCAAGGCCTGCTCGAGCGCTTTTCGCCGGATGAGGTGAAAGCCGTACTGGCGCACGAAATCGGCCATGTCGCCAACGGCGACATGGTGACGCTGGCGCTGGTGCAGGGTGTGGTGAACACCTTCGTGATGTTCTTCGCCCGCATCATCGGTAATTTCGTCGACAAGGTGATCTTCAAGACTGAAAACGGTCAGGGCATCGCTTACTACATCACGACGATCTTTGCCGAGCTGGTACTGGGCTTTCTGGCCAGCGCCATCGTCATGTGGTTCTCGCGCAAACGCGAATTCCGCGCTGACGATGCCGGTGCGCGACTGGCGGGTACGGGTGCCATGATCGGTGCGCTGCAACGCCTGCGCTCCGAACAGGGCGTACCGGTGAACATGCCCGACAGCCTGACTGCCTTCGGTATCAACGCCGGCCTCAAGAAAGGCCTCGCCGGCCTGTTCATGAGCCACCCGCCGCTGGAGCAACGCATCGAGGCCCTGCGCCGCCGCGGTTGAATCAGATGGTCGCACCCACGCTCCGCGTGAGACGCTGGTTTTTCTTTGTCAGGGGAAATGAGGTTCGACTCAGGTCACCTTTTCGCCCCTCGGCGACCTACTTTGATGGGGCCAAAGTAGGCAAATCCCCTCGCTCCTGTTTCCGGCCCGACTTCGTCGGGTTCCTTCGCCCTGTCATTGATCCGGGGGTCGCCGCAACGGGCCATCCATGGCCCGGTGCGGCTAACTCGGCGTCCTGCCGAGTTACCCCCGGATCAGCGCCAGGACTCAGCCGTCACTAACGTCGCAATTTGCGTCGTCAGTGCGATCGCGATAAAAAAGCGCTTTTGTGTGCAGTGACTATGGACAAGGCATGACGTTGTGCTGCCTCCAAGAATTGACTCAACGCACAGCAACGGAAGTGAGAGTCGGGAGGCCTGCGCTCTCAGAGTCACAGACGCTCCAACACATAAACATGCTCATCCATACGCTCCAATCCGGCCTTCAACCCCCTGGCACTGCTGTGCAGCGTATCCTGCCCACCAACCTTGGTGACCTCCCAGTTCCCTGACATGACCCTGTGCAGCCATGTGTGCGGCACGGAGAAGGGCGGGCCTTCGAGCAGGGTCTGATCGTATTCCAGGGTGATCAGCAAACCACTGCACGTCTGCGGCATCAGCGCTTCAAGCTGCCGCACATAGCGTTCACGCATGTCCGCTGGCAAGGCGATCATCGCGGCGCGGTCGTAAAACGCCGCGCAATGACCGATATCGAGCACAGTCAGCGCGAAGAAATCACCGCACCAGATTTCGATACCCGGCGCAGCGTAGACCTTGAAGTCGCCATGTGACGTAATGTGCGGCCGCTCACTACGCTCAGTGAAATAGCTCTCTACCGCCGCCTCGGAGAGCTCGGCGCCCACCACATGATACCCCTGCCCCCTCAGCCAGCTCATGTCCTGGCTCTTGCCACATAACGGCACCAGAACCCGCGCTCCTGGCGCAACATTCAACGAGGACCAATATTGTTGCAGGTCCTTATTGACCTCTGACTGGTGAAAGCCGATCTGCCCGGCACCCCAGCGCTGCAGCCAAAAATCCGCCTGCATGAAACCTCCTGAAAATTCGATAAAAAAGCGCCAGAACTTATATTAGATTTAGATCATAAAAATGACCGACTATGAGTCATCCCTCTATTCTGGAGCTTTAAATGTTCCCCAGCCTGTTTATTTCCCATGGCTCCCCCATGCTGGCGCTGGAACCCGGCGAAAGCGGCCCGGCCCTGAAGCGACTGGCTGCCAGCCTGCCGCGGCCTCGCGCCATCGTGATGGTGTCTGCCCACTGGGAAAGTCATGAACTGATCGTCAACGGCAATCCACAACCCGAGACATGGCATGACTTCGGTGGCTTTCCGCCCGAATTGTTTGCAGTTCAGTACCCGGCGCAAGGGCTGCCGGAGCTGACGCGCGAGGTGGTTGAACTGCTTGCCGCCAGTAACCTGCCTGCACGCATCGACAGCAGACGTCCCTTCGACCACGGCGTCTGGGTGCCGTTGTCGCTTATGTACCCGGACGCCGATATTCCGGTGGTGCAGGTTTCGCTGCCCAGCCGCCAGGGGCCGCAATTGCAGACCCGCGTGGGCCGGGCACTGGCCAGCCTGCGTGAACAGGGTGTGCTGATCATCGGTTCAGGCAGCATCACGCATAACCTGCGCGACCTTGACTGGAACGCCGGCCCCGAAAGTATCGAGCCCTGGGCTGCAGCCTTTCGTGACTGGATGATCGACAAGCTACAAGACGACGATGAAGCCGCACTGCACGACTACCGCAGCCTGGCTCCTCATGCGGCCAGAGCGCACCCCAGTGACGAACACCTGCTACCGCTGTATTTCGCACGCGGCGCTGGCGGTGCCTTCGGCATTGCCTATCAGGGCTTCACCATGGGCGCGCTAGGGATGGATATCTACCGCTTCGATTGATCCCGAAAGCATCCGACTGCCCGAATTCGAAGCAAAAAAATCCCCGAACCAGTCGGGGATTTTTTATTGGCCGATCAGCTCAAGAGCCGATCAGTCTTCGCGATAGCGACGCAGCTTGAGCTGCTTGCCAGCAACGCGGGTGTCCTTGAGTTTGGTCAGCAGACGCTCAAGACCATCTTCCGGCAGTTCGACCAGGCTGAAGCTGTCACGAACCTGGATACGGCCGATCGCTTCGCGGGCCAGGCCGCCTTCGTTGAGAATGGCACCCAGCAGGTTCTTGGCAGCGATACCATCACGCGCACCCAGCGCGGTACGGCAACGAGCACGGCCTTCGGCCAATGGAACCGGCGCACGACGCTCACGCTCAGGACGATCACCACGGTCGCTGCTGCGCTCTGGACGATCACCGCGCGGGGCGTTGTTCGGAACCAGTGGACGCTCGCGCTCGATGGCTGCCAGGGTCAGTGCCTGACCGTTGGTAGCCTTGCGCAGCAGTGCAGCGGCAAGGGCACGAGGGCTGCAGCCGATGTCGGCAGTCAGACGATCGAGCAGATCACCGTGAGTCGATTCGGCATCAGCGACCAGTGGCGACAGGCTGTTGGTCAGTTTCTTGATGCGTGCATCCAGAACGGCCTGGGCATCCGGCAGGCGGACTTCCGCAACCTTCTGACCGGTAACACGCTCGATCACTTGCAGCATGCGGCGCTCACGAGGCGTCACCAGCAGCAGTGCGCGACCTTCGCGACCGGCACGACCGGTACGGCCGATACGGTGAACGTAGGACTCTGGATCGTACGGCATGTCCACGTTGAACACGTGGGTAATACGCGGAACGTCAAGGCCACGGGCAGCAACGTCGGTCGCCACAACGATGTCCAGACGGCCATCCTTGAGGGATTCGATAACGCGCTCGCGCTGGTTCTGGGCGATGTCGCCGTTCAGTGCGGCAGCCTTGTAGCCTTTGGCTTCAAGGGCGCTGGCCAGATCCAGGGTCGCCTGCTTGGTGCGGACGAACATGATCAGGGCGTCAAAGTCTTCGACTTCCAGCAGGCTCAGTACGGCCGAGGTTTTCTGGTCAGCGTGAACCAGCAGGTGAGCCTGCTCGATCGCGGTAACGGTCTGGGTCTTGGTCTGGATCTTGACGTGCTTCGGATCGCGCAGATGGCGTTCGGCGATGGCACGGATCGACTGTGGCAGCGTGGCCGAGAACAGTACGGTCTGACGGGACTCAGGCATGGCCTTGAAGATGACTTCGAGGTCGTCCATGAAGCCCAGTTTGAGCATTTCGTCCGCTTCGTCGAGAACCAGATGGTTCACGGTCGCCAGGACTTTCTCGTCACGACGCAGGTGGTCGCAGAGACGGCCCGGGGTAGCGACGACTATTTGTGCGCCGTTGCGGATAGCCTTGAGCTGAGGGCCCATCGGCGCGCCGCCGTAGACCGCTACAACGGTCACGCCCGGCATTTGTTTTGCGTAGGTCTCGAACGCGGTGGCAACCTGAAGTGCCAGTTCGCGGGTCGGGGCCAGGATCAGTGCTTGCGGCTCGCGCTTGCTCGGGTCGATACGATGCAGGATAGGCAGTGCGAACGCGGCGGTTTTACCCGTACCGGTTTGCGCCTGACCAATCATGTCGTGACCGGCGAGAATAATCGGGATCGATTGCTGCTGAATGGCCGAAGGCTCTTCGTAGCCAGTGGCGACGACTGCTGCAACGATATTGGGATGAAGTTCGAGAGCGGCGAAGCCGCCGATTTCCTGGGTCATGGGTCTGCCTCTAGTGCATCCGCAAAGACCCATGCTTCAAAGCTGCGCGTGCCGTGTACGACCTTGAGGTCACCCTGGCTGCTTTGTCGGCGGGGATTTGCGAAAACGTTTGATGAATGGATCGTCCAGGCTAGTCCGTTGTGCGAACAAGCAACCGAAGCTGGCTTCGGGGAACTGCAATACCTTGACGAGGGCCGTGTTAAGGCCGGCGCGCACTATACCGGAAATACGCACCTTAGTGAGTCTTTTTTTACGAAACGTTGCGCCATTCTTGAGCGGCGGCAGGCCCTGAGGCCGGGCAGAAGGCCGCCTGATCGGGGCGCGGGCCCGAGATTGCGGGCATTACTGCTTAAACGTTTAACCTATTCCTGCGCATCGCCAGCATCCCGACCTTCGAGGTGTGGCGAATTGTCCCACCCCGTTTTCGGCACAATCGCCTCACTTTTCGCCTGCTCAGGTCGCGGAACGAATCGCCCCGATCAACGACGCCAGCGAGTAACCCAGATGCGCCGCAAGTGCCTCGGCTCGCCCGCTCAACGCGTCGATATCCAGCGTCTGATCCAGGTCGGCCGGCACGAGCAGAATGACGTTGCCCTCCTTCACCGGCAGCTCCCAGTAATGACGGTGGTACAAGCCGCGCAGCAGGGCAGCTCCGAGCGGCTTGCCGTCGTCGGTGGCCCACTGATTGATGATCAGCCAGCCGCCCGGATTCAGACGCTGCTGACAGCTCTGCAGGAAATTCCAGGCCAGGTGCCCGACCCCCGGCCCGACATCGGTGTACAGGTCGACAAAGATCAGGTCGGCAGGCTCTGTACTGTCCAGCAGGTCCAGCGCATCGCCGATGCGAATATACAGACGCGGATCGTCGTCGAGCCCCATGAACTCCATGGCCAGACGTGGCACATCCGGGCGCAGCTCGATGACCTCCACGTCTTCAAGCGGCAGGAACTTCATGCAGGCCTGGGTCAGCGTGCCGGCACCCAACCCCAGAAACAGCGCGCTTTCCGGCGCGTCATGGCACAGCGCGCCGATCAGCATCGCCCGGGTGTAGTCGTACTCCAGCCAGCTCGGATCGGCTGTAAAGGTGCAGCTTTGCTCGATGGCATCGCCAAACTCCAGAAAGCGGTAGTCCTCCACTTCCAGCACGCGAATCATGCCGAAGTCGTCGTGGACCTCGGCCAGGATCCGCTCTACGCGCTCACGCTCTTCCGTCATCACCGTTCCTGGTTGTCTGCGCTGAGCGCAAAATACGAATTGTCGGGCAAGCGCGCGGCTTTGTCACACGTTGTGGCGTGCGGCGCCGCTCCAATGGTCCGCCCCAGACTGGCAGAGCAACGACGAACTGCTAACATGCCGATCCGATTGCACAACCCTAGAGCCAATAATGAGCCAACCCTGGAGCCCCGACAGCTGGCGGGCACTGCCGATTCAGCAGCAACCTCACTACCCTGATGCCGAGCACCTGCACAGGGTCGAACAGACGCTGGCCAGTTATCCGCCGCTGGTATTCGCCGGCGAGGCCCGGGAGTTGCGCCGTCAGTTTGCCGAAGTAACCCAGGGGCGTGCGTTCTTGCTGCAGGGCGGCGACTGCGCGGAAAGCTTCATGGAGTTTTCCGCCGCCAAGATTCGCGATACGTTCAAGGTTCTGCTGCAGATGGCAATCGTGATGACGTTTGCCGCCGGCTGCCCGGTGGTGAAAGTCGGACGCATGGCCGGGCAATTTGCCAAGCCACGCTCGGCCAACGACGAAATCATCGACGGCGTGACGCTCCCGGCGTACCGCGGCGATATCGTCAACGGTATCGGGTTCGACGAAAAGAGTCGTGTACCGGACCCGGAGCGCCTGTTGCAGGCCTATAACCAGTCCACTGCCACCCTGAACCTGCTGCGCGCCTTCGCTCAGGGCGGTTTCGCCGACTTGCATCAGGTCCATAAATGGAACCTGGACTTCATCGCCAACTCGGCGCTGGCCGAGAAATACAGCCAACTGGCGGGGCGTATCGATGAAACCCTGGCGTTCATGCGCGCCTGCGGCATGGACAGCTCGCCGCAACTGCGCGAAACCAGCTTCTTCACCGCTCACGAGGCGCTGCTGCTCAATTACGAAGAAGCCTTCGTGCGGCGCGACAGCCTGACTAACGATTACTACGATTGCTCGGCGCACATGCTGTGGATAGGCGACCGTACCCGCCAACTGGACGGCGCGCATGTCGAGTTCCTGCGTGGGGTCAACAACCCGATCGGCGTCAAGGTCGGCCCGAGCATGAACACCGACGACCTGATTCGCCTGATCGACATCCTCAACCCGGACAACGACCCGGGCCGCCTGAACCTGATCGCGCGCATGGGCGCCAATAAGGTGGGTGATCACTTGCCGCAGCTGATCCGCGCCGTCGAGCGCGAAGGCCGCAAGGTGCTGTGGAGCTCGGACCCGATGCACGGCAACACGATCAAGGCCAGCAGTGGCTACAAGACCCGTGACTTTGCGCAGATCCTTGGCGAAGTGAAACAGTTCTTCCAGGTGCATCAGGCCGAGGGCACATACGCCGGCGGCATCCACATCGAAATGACCGGACAGAACGTCACCGAATGCATCGGTGGCGCCCGTCCGATCACTGAAGATGGCCTTTCGGATCGCTATCACACGCATTGTGACCCACGCATGAACGCCGATCAGTCACTGGAACTGGCCTTCCTGATTGCCGAGACCCTCAAGCAGGTCAGGCGCTAAACAAAAAACCCCGGTGCAACGGCCCGCTCAATGCTTGAGCGGGTCGTCCCAGAAAGGACGCTCGGCTTCCTGTTGAATGTCGGCACGGCTCAAACCTAGGTCCTTCAGTGTTCCGTCACTCATCTGCGCCAGCAAGTGACGCTGGCGGTGCAGTTCAAGCCAGCGTTGCAGATGACGCTTAAGCACTGAGAACACTGCGCCTGACTGCGCCCTTCCATTGACCCCATCCACCAACACGCATTGTTTCTGACCTTTCATCATCCTGCCCTCCATTTGGGATGACGAAAGTCTCTCGCCGGGCGTAGGATCAATCCAACGAATGTTTCTTATGCCTTCCATCCGGGAGATTGATGTATTGGCCACCTACCCGAGCATTGATACCGAACTGTTGCGCACCTTCGTGGCGATTGCCGATCACGGCGGTTTTACCCGTGCAGGCGAAGCCGTCAATCGCACGCAGTCGGCGGTCAGCATGCAGATGAAGCGTCTTGAGGAAGACGTCGTGCAGCGCCCGCTGTTTCAGCGTGAAGGTCGGGTTCTGAACCTGACTGCCGAGGGCCAGGTACTGCTCGGTTACGCACGACGGATCCTCAAGCTGCACAGCGAGGTGTTCAACACCTTGCGCGAGCCGCACATGATCGGCGTGGTAAAAATCGGCTCGCCGGACGATTACGTGATGCGCTTCCTGCCCGGCATTCTGGCGCAGTTCGCCCAGGCCTATCCGCTGGTTCAGGTGGAAGTGCATTGCGAGCCATCGGACCTTCTGCTGCAACGCCGCGACCTTGATCTGACCATCGTCACGCGCAAGCCCGGCACTGAGATCGGCACACTGCTGCGTCAGGAGCGTCTGATGTGGATGGAAGCCATCGGCTTTGCCCCACATGAGCAAACGCCCATTCCGCTGGCGATGTTCAACACCCACTGCTTCTGTCGTGACTGGGCCTGCAATGCGCTGGACGGCGCGGGGCGCGATTACCGCATCGCTTACAGCAGCTCGAGCATGGCAGCGATCACCGCAGTGGTCAGCGCGGGCCTGGCAGTCACCGCACAGTTCCAGAGCCTGGCCACAGCGGATTTGCGTATCCTCGGCGAGGCGGAACAATTGCCACAGTTGCCGACCGCCAGCATCGTCCTGCTGCGCAACCCTGAAAATCCCTCGCCCATCACCGAATGCATGGCCGATTACATCATCGCCGGTTTCAAACCTTGAGCGCGAGAATGACCGCACAGAGCACCAGAAACACGCAGAACATCAGGCGCAGGGTTCGCTCGGGTAACGAATGCGCCAGTTTCACGCCCCAACTGATGCTGGCCAGGCCGCCGATGGCCAGCGGAATGCCCATCGACCAGTTGACGTGATCGTGCAGCGCGTAGGTCACCAGCGTGATGCCGGTGCTCGGCGCCGCCAGGGACAGCGCCAGCCCCTGGGCCACGACCTGGGTCGTGCCGAAGACGCTGGTAAGGATCGGCGTCGCCACTACCCCGCCGCCAACGCCAAACAGGCCACCGGTCACGCCGGACCCGACGCCCAGGAGCCATAACCACTTCTCATGACGCAACCCGCCAGCGGCCTGCTTGCTGCGCCAATACATCTGCGCAACGTTGAACACGGTCAGCACCACCAGAAAACCGACGAAGCCCAGGCGCATGCCCTGCGGGTCGACGCGGACCGCCAGCAGTGAGGTCAGCCAGGCAAAAATGAAACTGGGGATGATCAACATCAGCGCATTACGCAGCAGAATCCGGTTGCGCTGGTTGTAACGCCACAAGGCAAGCAACACATTGGGCAGGACCATCAACAAGGCGGTCCCTTGAGCGAGTTGCTGATCCAGACCGAACAGCACCCCGAGCGCGGGAATTGCCACAAGACCACCACCGATGCCGAACAACCCTCCCAGGGTGCCCATCGCTGCACCCAGCAATACAAACATCACAATTTCAATCACACTGCGTCCCCACCCGGTCAATGACCAAATGCTACGCAGTCCTGCTCTGGACCGACACCCGATGACGCCGTTTTTTTCACGCGTCACGCACAATGCAGGCGCTTCGAGCATGCACGAGCGAAATTATCTGGCGCATTAAAGAGTGCAACACTAAGTTAAACTCATTCGACTGAGTTTGAGGACCTGATATGAGTGCCGACGAAAGCCCGACCCGCTCCGCACCTGCCGATTGCGATTCGCTGCTGCTGGATAACCAATTGTGTTTTGCCCTGTATTCCACCTCATTGATGATGACCAAGGTTTACAAGCCGCTGCTGCAGGCGCTCGGGCTGACCTATCCACAGTATCTGGCGATGATGGTGCTGTGGGAAAAGGACGGGCTTACTGTAGGGGACGTCAGCACGCGTCTGCTTACCGATCCGGGCTCATTGACGCCGCTGCTCAAACGCCTCGAAGGCGAAGGCTTCATCAGCCGTACGCGCAGCAAGGAAGACGAGCGGGTGGTGTTGCTTCACCTCACCGCACAGGGACGCGAATTGCAACAAAAGGCCTTGAGCGTACCTGGTTGCATTCTCTCGTCGAGCGGGCTGACCATGGAAAAGCTTCGCGACCTGCAGGCCCAGTTGCTGGAGCTGCGCGAGCACCTGCACCATAGTCTCTAGAAAAAGCGTTACCCGGCTCTCGTCATGCCCGGCCACCACGCGTGAGGTCTGGCAGGCCCTTCAAGCCTGTTGCCTCGCCCGCCAACGACCAGCCTCGAACTTTTTTGCAAAATTAGCTTGCGCGCAAACTATCCCTGGACTACCTTTGTCCTGCGATTAGTTAGCGCGCAAGTATTTAGCGCAATCAAACCTTCATTGAACGAGGAAAGATCATGGACACTCTTTACACCGCAGTTGCAACCGCCACCGGCGGCCGTGATGGTCGTGCTGTCTCCAACGACAAGATTCTCGACGTCAAGCTGGCGACCCCGAAAGAGCTCGGCGGTGCTGGCGGCGCAGCCACCAACCCTGAGCAGCTGTTTGCTGCCGGTTATTCGGCCTGTTTCATCGGTGCATTGAAGTTCGTGGCCGGCCAGAGCAAACGCAGCATTCCGGCAGACACCTCGATCACCGCCCATGTAGGCATCGGCCAGATCCCGGGCGGTTTCGGTCTGGACATCGATCTGCATGTCAGCCTGCCAGGTCTGGAACAAGCCGACGCTCAGCAACTGGTCGATGCCGCTCACGTGGTCTGCCCTTACTCCAACGCCACTCGCGGTAACGTCGATGTGCGCCTGCATGTAACGGTCTGATCCTGTCGGACGCCTGAGTGACCGCTGTCCGGCAAGAATCCCAGGCACAAAAAAACCCGCAGCGATGCGGGTTTTTTGCGTAACGGGGTTACAAAACCATGCTTACTTCGCACGGCCTTTGTAGGAACCGCCTTCACGGGTATCGATCTCGATCATGTCGCCGATTTCGATGAAGTCAGCAACGCTCAGCTCGGTGCCGTTTTTCAGTTTGGCAGGCTTCATGACCTTGCCCGACGTGTCGCCACGAGCGGAGCCTTCGGTGTAGTCGACCTGACGCACGATAGTGGTCGGCAGTTCTACGGAAACCAGACGGTCTTCGAAGAACACGGCTTCGCAGACGTCGGTCATGCCTTCTTCGACGAAAGGCAGAACGCTTTCGATGTCTTCGGCGTTCAGCTCGTACATGGTGTAGTCAGTGGTGTCCATGAACGTGTAGGTGTCACCGCTGATGAACGACAGGGTGGCTTCCTTGCGATCCAGGATCACGTCGTCCAGCTTGTCGTCGGCGCTGTAAACGATCTCGGTCTTGTAACCGGTCAGCAGGTTTTTCAGCTTGGTCTTCATGATCGCGCTGTTACGACCGGATTTGGTGAATTCAGCTTTCTGAACCAGCCAAGGATCGTTTTCGAGACGGATCACGGTACCGGGTTTCAGCTCTTTACCAGTTTTCATTGCATATATCCGAATTTGGATGGAATTAACCAAAGGCTCTGTACGAGAAACAACCTGCGCAGGCCTTTTTCGTACAGAGCCTTGTATCAAGGCCGCGTATCATAGCGAATTTACATAAAACTGCACCAGCGCCGTGGCAAGATCAGTCTGTGCGGCTTGTTGCTGGCACCAGCGTTCGGCATGTCGCTTGATCTGCGGCCAGTGTTCTGCCAGTGCCGTCCAGCACTCGCCAAGGTCGCCGCCGACATTCCAGCGCTGCCAAAACTGATTCACCGCTTGAGCGGCCGCCGGGGAAAGACCCGCGAGGTAGAGCGTTAAAAACGCATCGAGCTTGGGCAGATGCGCGTCTTCTTCCTGCTGATAGATGTGCCAGAGCATCGGCCGCCCCGCCCACTGCGCACGCACGAACGAGTCCTCGCCGCGCACAATGTTGAAATCACAGCTCCAGAGCAGTTGGTCGTAAAGCTCCTGACGGATGAACGGCAGGACCTGAACCGTCAGCCCCCCGCGGACCTGAATGAACCCGGCGTACAGCGGATCGTCGATACCCAGCCAGCGCTGCAGGTCGCCGAGAATGCGTCCCTCCGGCACCAGAAGATGCGTCGGCCGGTTGTCGCTGGCCAGGACGTCAAGCCAACTGCCGAGCGCGGGGTTTTCATAGGCAAATACCGAGATCAACCGCGCCTCGGCCAACGCTTCGATACCCAACCCCTTCAGAAAGCCCTGTTTCGCAGCCATGTCTCGCTGAAACACCTGACGCTGCTCGATCAGGTTTGCTTCGCGCAGCAACCCACCCGTGGCCTCGGAAAAGCCCGGGAAGAAAAAGAACTTCTTCAAACCGTTCGACTGTGGCGAAGGCAGGCCGTGGCAGCCGGACACCCAGTCTTCGGCGCTGAGGTAATCGAGATTCAGCCACAGCGGCCTTGGCGAACGCTGCAGCATCGATTCGGTGTAGCGCGTCGGCAAGCGGCAGGCGAAGGCTTCGATGACCACGTCAGGAATATCGGTACTCACCCAGTCGGTCGGCCACTGGCAGACGCTCACGCCCTCTTGCCACTGTTGCCGGGCCTGTGGATCTGCACCGGGGCACAAGCGAACGAAAGCCGACAGATCATCGATCCATAAACGCACCTGCAGGCCGTGCTCGGCAGCCAGCTGGCGCGCCAGCCGCCAGGTCACACCCGCATCACCGTAGTTGTCGACTACGCTGCAAAAAATATCCCACGAGGCTTTCATCCTGACTCCCTGAGGCTGGATGGCAAAAAACGCTGATTGTCGTTCAGAACGGCACGTTGTCACCAGCCTGGTGCCGCCAGGCAAACATGCTGCACAGTTTTCATGCCTGGGCATCAGGCATGGCACAATCACATCTGTTGGCCTGCAAGGAGTTCAGCCATGTCATTTCCCACCCGCCGTCGCGACCTGTACGTGTCGTTGAAATTGATCGTGTGCATTGCGCTGGGCATCTGGCTGGGCGCCCTGGCGGTGTTTCTGACCGCCCTGCTCTACTACAAAAGCCTGCCACCGACCCAGGCCCAGGCCCAGGCGCTGGACAATGCCGCCGCGCAGTTGACTGCACCGCCCGCGCAAAATGCCGCCTCCCCGTCTGCGCCGGAGACCGAGATGTTTCGCAAATATGAGCAAAGCCTGCGTGAAAGCGAGGCCCGCCAGGCGCGTGAACAGGCTCAGGAGCAACAACAGCGTACCTTCAACCGTTCGAAGTGTGATTTCTGGATACAGCAGGATCGCACCGCACCAAGCGAGAAAAGCCGTGCCAGCATCGATCAGTATTGCGGATGAACCATGAATAAACGGGATGTACTGCAACTGATCATCGATAAACTGAACATCGATCTGGACATCGCCGAACGAGCGGCGCAGACCGCCTACGAAACGGCAACCCACGAAGAGAACATCGCCGAGAACAAGTACGACACGCTAGGGCTGGAGGCCTCTTATCTGGCAGCCGGACAGGCACGCCGCGTCGAGGAAATTCGTCAGTCGCTGGCGCTTTATCGAAAATGGTCGCTCAAGCCATTCGATGAATCGCGCGGTATTCAGACCGGTGATCTGATAGTTGTCGAGGATGCGGGCGGGCAGACACACTATCTGTTCCTCGGCCCCGATGCTGCCGGGCTGAAGGTCAGCGCAGGCGATCAACTGGTCACCGTCATTACTGCCAGAGCCCCCCTCGGGCAGAACCTGCTGGGCAAATTCGAAGACGATGCTGTACAGATTGTCATCAACGGCAGCCGACAATCCTACGAGATCACACAAACGTTGTGACACACCCGGCATCTACAGGGTTGATCGCATCAAGTTTTTGTGGGTAAGGTGAACCGTCGCCATCACCACCGCAACCGGGGCAACATCAAAGCAAACAAGGACTAAAACCCAAGGAGATTTTTCATGACGAACGTCATCGCATTCCCTGACGCCCATGAACGTGATCGCCTGAAGTCCAGCCAAGATCCGGCGTTGAGATACTTGAACAAGAAAGAACGACAACTGATCGACCAACTGCGTTCGACCAGCCATGCGGGACGGCAGTACGTTTACGACTATGCGAGCATCATGCACTTATCCAGGCCGCTGTATCCCGAGCCAGTGGATTGATCACGATCGCATAACCTGATCAAAGTCTGCGCCGTTGAATCGGCGCAGACCTGGAGGTTTCGCTTGCCGGATTCAGCGGGCCAGCGAGAAGATCAGTGCTGAAATCGCCACCACACCGGCGGCAACCACAAAGTAGTTGGACCATGCGCCAGCGTATTTGCGCATGGCCGGGACTTTGTGGATAGCGTACATCGGCATCAGGAACAGCAGAGCCGAAATCACCGGCCCGCCCAGGGTTTCGATCATGCCCAGAATGCTTGGGTTAAGCGTTGCCACCAGCCAGCACACCACCAGCATGAACGCCGCGGTCATACGGTCCAGCGCCTTGGGTGCAGGACGACGACCCGCTTTCAGAACCAGGCCTTTCAAGCCCTCGCTTGCACCGATGTAATGACCCAGAAACGACTTGGAAATAGCCACGAACGCAATCAGCGGTGCGACAAAGGCGATGGTCGGGTTATTGAAGTGGTTGGCCAGGTAGGACAGGATCGAAATGTTCTGTGCCTTGGCCTCGGCCAGTTGAGCAGGTGACAGTGTCAACACGCAACTGAACACGAAGAACAGCACCATCACCACCATCAGACCGTGGGCGCGGGCCAGAATCTGCGAGCTGCGTACCTCTGCGTTTTCACCATACTGGCGCTTCTGATCAACGGCAAAGGCCGAGATGATCGGTGTGTGGTTGAAAGAGAACACCATCACCGGGATGGCCAGCCACAGCGTAGGTATGAACGCCGATAGCTCGGGGAACGTCGTAGCGGTACTCAGAATGCCGCCGGTCCAGTGCGGGATGAGGAATACCGCGAGAAACAACAGAGCGACGATGAACGGATAAACCATCAGGCTCATGGCCTTGACGATGAACCGCTCGCCGCAACGCACCACGGCCAGCAGGCCCATGATCAGCACGAACGCCAGTGCGGCGCGTGGCGGTGGCATGATGTGCAACTGATGCTCAAGAAAACTGCCAACGGTGTTGGTGAGGGCCACGCTGTAGATCAGCAGGATCGGGAAGATTGCGAAGAAGTACAACAAGGTGATCATCGCACCGGCACTCTTGCCGAAATGCTGTTCGACCACATCGGTGATGTCGGCACCTTCACGCCCTGACAGCACAAAGCGCGTCAACCCGCGGTGGGCGTAGAAGGTCATGGGAAACGCCAGCAGCGCCAGCGCCATCAATGGCCAGAAACCGCCGATACCTGCGTTGATTGGCAAAAACAGGGTACCCGCACCGATGGCGGTACCGAACAATCCGAGCATCCAGGTCGTGTCATTACGATTCCACGACGCGATGCTCTCGGGAGCTACATCCAGACGTTCTACGACGCCATTAGCCTGATCATTCATCCGGTCGACTCTCCGTGGCCGGTTTATCAAAAAGGGAAACGCGTCGAAAAAACCGGCAGTTCAGCGCCCCCCTCGAAAACAGCGGGCGAGATTCTCCGGGATTGACGCCAGAAGTCAAAGGCTTGTAGGACAATAGTTTCTTCCACAACAAGTCGGCATTCGAGCGCACGCCTTTTGTACAAAGGGCTGGAGGACGGTCGACCTCTTGTCGAGGAATTAGTGTTTCAACAGCTTACAGGCTCAATCAAGCCGCCCACGCGGCCTGACATCCGGGAACAGTTCTGCGTTTTCCTGGAGGGGCCGGCAGCGATACCATGCCGCGCCTGTGCAGTGCGCAATGGATGGTCGTCAGGCAGATAAGCGCACCGGCAGCTGAATGTGATCCCGGCAAAAACCCCTTCAAGGACCCAAAACGATGTTGAGCATCAACGCCGGGCCGTTCGCCCTCGCCATACCCCACCTGTTGTTGTTGGGCGCCTTGATGACGGCCACCTGGATAGAGGCGCAGCTTGTCCGGCATACCCTGTCCAGAAAGACCGCCGTGTTCGGACTCTTCATTCTGGGTGTCGCCAGCGCACGTATCGCGTTCGTCCTGACCTATTTCGCACAGTACAGCGACACTCCCTGGAAGGCACTGGACATCCGTGATGGCGGCTTTTTGGTCTGGCCCGGGGTTATCTGCGCCCTGCTGGGCGCCTTGATCATCGGCTGGCGCCGTCCCGAACAGCGTCGCGCCCTGACGTTCGGGATGGGCATCGGACTGGCGATCTGGGTATCGGGCGGCTTGATTCTGGATCATTATCAAAAGCGTATTTCACTGCCTGATACAACACTTCGGACGCTGACTGGCGAGCCGGTCAGGGCGTCCGACTACCGGGGCAAATCGGTGGTCATCAACCTGTGGGCCACCTGGTGCCCTCCGTGTCGCCGCGAAATGCCGGTGCTGCGCGACATGCAACGGGAACGCAAGGACATTACATTTCTGTTCGTCAATCAGGCCGAAAGCGCCGGGACAGTCAGCGACTATCTGTCCAAACAGCAACTGGTGCTGAGCAACAGTTTTCTGGATCCGCACGGCGAGTTCGCCCGCCAGGTCGGTTCGGCGGCGCTGCCCACCACTCTCTTCTATTCGCCGGACGGACGCCTGATCGGTAGCCATCTGGGCGAATTGTCCAGCGCCAGCCTCACTCATTACCTTGATAAATAGTCAGGTATTCACCTGACTGATTGAGCTGAAGTTCTCATTGCGAGCGAAAGCCTGCTGCAACGTTTCATCTATCCATGTATAAATGCGCTGACACATTGGCCCTCTCTGGAGACTCAGCGCATGCGTTACGCGCTCGATCATAAGGCCCAAACGCACCAACGCATTGTCAAGGAAGCGTCCATGCGCTTCCGTCGTGACGGCATTGGTGCTACGGGCTTGCAACCTTTGATGAAGGCACTTGGCTTGACCCATGGCGGGTTCTACGCGCATTTCAAATCCAAGGATGATCTTGTTGAACAGGCATTGAGTCACGCCCTCGACAATGTAAAAGGAATCACCAGCGACGTTTTCGCCAGACAGGACTCGCTCAGTGAATTCATTGATCTCTACCTATCGATAGCCAGCCGCGATGCGGAGGACGGGGGTTGCCCGTTACCGACCATGTGCCTGGAACTGGGCCAGCGCGATCAGCCCAGCATGACGACGGATAAAATCATCCTTCACCTGCTGGAGCAGTTCGACAAGCCCCTCGCGGAGAATGGAATGGAGTCCAAAAGCCTGCCGGTGCTGTCCGCACTGGTGGGTGGTCTGGCACTCGCCCGCAGCGCTTTTGACGAGGAGCTGTCACAGCGCATTCTGGACACGACCCGCGACTATCTCAAACAGGAGATAAAAAAGAGCACCAACTGACCCTCTGGTACAGACACTTTCGCGGGGAGCGTCTCAGCGAGAGTTTATAAAAACACAGGCCAATCATTGATCGGCCTGTGTTTTTACTGGCTGAAACGCTGCTCAGTCGATCGCAAGTTTTTCGCGATTCCTCTCCAGAATGGCCTTGCCGATCCCCTTGACCTCTATCAACTCATCAATCGACGTGAACTCACCGTTGGCTTCCCGGTAAGCCACAATGGCATCGGCCTTGTTCTTCCCGATACCTGCCAGTTCTTTCTGCAGTGTTTGCGCATCGGCAGTATTGAGATTGACCCTGTCCTTGCGTTGCTCATGCGCCGCAGTGGGCGCGGTGTCCTCCATCATCGGCAAATGGGATACCGAGGGCGCCGATGTGGCGGGCTGAGACACAGGGGCGGCATTGACCGCAACCGAGGCACTGGTGAGCAAGGCAAAGATCAGGGCACTGAAAATAGGGGTTCGCATAGATAAAGCTCCATAGCAGTTCAAGGCAGCATCCACATGCTGTGCCTGAAACTTAGACCAGCGTCCCCTCCTGGAAAAGCACTCGAGCGTTGCTGCCTGTTGCCGGATCGTTCAACGTATTTCCGCCTCTGCCCAGAGCCCCGGCGGTGCTGATGAAATCACGTTTCGCCGCTGCGTTCCTGATACATCCAGTCAACGATTTCGCCCTCTGGCGTATAACCGTTTACCGTTTCGCGCAGCAACTGACGCACACTGGTGTAATCGTCGCGGTCGACCGCGTCCAGCAGTTTTGTCAGGCGGCCTTTCAATACATCCCACGGCAGGCAATCTTCGTTTGCACTCATGATCATCGGGTGCTCGGTGGCAACCACGTTGTCGCCGATCAACAGCTCTTCATAGAGTTTTTCGCCAGGACGCAGCCCGGTGAACTCAATGGAGATATCACCGTGCGGATTTTTCTCCGAGCGAATGGCCAGACCGGACAGGTGGATCATCTTCTCGGCCAGTTCGACAATCTTGACCGGCTCACCCATATCGAGAACGAACACGTCGCCGCCATGCCCCATGGAGCCCGCCTGAATGACCAATTGAGCGGCTTCGGGGATGGTCATGAAGTAGCGGGTGATTTTGGGATGCGTCACCGTCAGCGGCCCGCCTGACTGGATCTGCTTGTGGAACAGCGGGATCACCGAACCGGACGAGCCAAGCACATTGCCAAAGCGAACCATGGTAAAGCGGGTCTTGTTGACCTGATAGACATTGGCCTTGTCGCCGAAGATCACTGGTGCGGTTTCGCGGCTCAGTGCCTGCAATATCAATTCGGCGAGACGCTTGGTACTGCCCATTACATTGGTCGGGCGGACCGCCTTGTCGGTAGAGATCAGGACAAAGTTGGACACGCCTGCCTGCAACGCCGCCTGGGCGGTATTGAGCGTGCCCACAACGTTGTTGATGACGCCTTCGGCGATATTGTGCTCGACCATGGGCACATGCTTGTAGGCCGCAGCGTGATAGACCGTGTCGACCTTCCAGGTTTTCATGATCGACAGCAATTTGGGGTGGTTGCGCACCGAACCGAGTATGGGCAGCAATTTCACCGAAAGTGACTCACGGGCCGAGCGCTGTTCAAGCTCGGAAAGAATGCTGTAGAGATTGAACTCGCTGTGGTCCAGCAACAGTAACTGGGTAGGCTGCAGCAGCAATATCTGTCGGCACAGCTCGGAGCCAATCGAGCCGCCAGCGCCGGTCACCAGCACCGTTTTGCCCTTGATGCAGTGCTCAAGCAGGTTATCGCGGGCCGGGACTGCATCGCGCCCCAGAAGGTCTGCAATGTCGACTTCCTGAAGGTCATCGACCTTGACCCTGCCAGCGGCCAGATCCATGAAGCCCGGAACGCTTCGTACGTGCAGCGGAAAGCCTTCCAGAAAACCGAGGATTTCCCGACGACGTCCACGCGACGATGAAGGGATTGCCAGGAGGATTTCCTGAGCCCCCGTGGAATCGATCATTCGCTGGATGTTTCGCGGTTTGTAGACCTGAAGACCGGAAATAACCCGGTTGGAAATCGATTCATCATCATCGATGAACGCCACCGGATGCATCAGACGGCCCATGCGCAATGCGGCGACCAACTGGTTTCCCGCAGCGCCAGCGCCGTAGATGGCAACCTTCTGCAAACCGTTGTCGCTCTTGGCGAAAGGTACGTGCTGCGCCGCAGCGAACCAGTCGCCGAGAAAATACTGCCGCATGGCCAGTCGCAGACCGCCGATCATGACCATGCTCAGCCACCAATAATTGAAGATCACCGAACGCGGGACCAATTGCTGGTGGTTACTGTAAACGTAGACCATGCACCCAAGGATCAGCGACGACATCGTCACGGCCTTGATGATGGCAATCAGCGCATCATTGCCGAAATAGCGCATCACTGCGCGATACATGCCGAACCGGATGAACAGCGGGATAGCCGCAACGGGCGCACTGATGAACAGCCACGTGTGCTTCTCGAGCGGATTGATCAGCTCATCGATACCCAGTCGTACGACAAACGCCATCCATAGAGCCAGCCAGACCAACAGGACGTCGGCAGCCACCTGAATTATTCGTTTTTTGCGGCGTGGTAGAGCCAGTAATCTGGTCCGCAACCTGCTCATCAATTTTTTAATGCTCCGTTATGCTACCGGTTGCAACATGATCTGAAATCGGTACCTGTGAAACAGCTACGTGTCTGAGACAACCAGAAAAACACTTCGTTACCTTATTCTGCCTTGCCGGCGCGGAACCTCAGCGCCAGTAGAATCAGCGGGCAGTAAGCAACTACCGCCCATATAAGCCCTTCTCCATCGCCCAGCGCAACCCATAGTGCAATCGGCAGCAACCAGACAAGATTGATCAGCCCCACTGCAAGCGTAATCGGCACATGCCGGCCGTAATGACGCGACGCAAACTGATACGCGTGGCTGCGATGTGCCTCGTAGAGCTTTTCCTTGCGTAACAGGCGTCGCACGAGGGTCACGGTCGCGTCGACGATAAACACTCCCAGCAGAATCAACCAGGACCAGAATAACTGAGGTGAGGCCCAGGAACCCTGAATGGATAGCACACCGAGCACTATCCCGAGGAAGCCGCTGCCCGCGTCGCCCATGAATATCTTCGCCGGCGGGAAGTTCCAGTAGAGGAAACCTGCTGCGGCAGCGCCCAGCATGAGCACTTCCCAGGACAGTCCGGCGTGGCCATCCAAGGCATAGATGATGCTCATGCCCAGGCATACAGTGACCGCCTCGATACCGGCGATACCGTCTATTCCGTCCATGAAGTTGTAAAGGTTGAGCATCCACACCAGATAGAACGCCGCGAGTACTTGCCAGAATGGCCCCAGGTCGACCGTCCAGCCCATGACGTCAAGCGGGGCAAGACCGTCCAGCCAGAACAAGGCCCATGCAGCCGCAGTAAAATGCCCCAGCAGGCGCCATCGTGCGGCGATATGCCCGTGATCGTCCATGAAACCGATCACCGCCACCAAGCCGCCCGAACCGGCGATGGCAACAAGCGCAGAGCAAGGCAGATAGCCGGCCCACCCCAGCAAAGCCATCGCCATGACGAAAGTGATGACGATGGCAACGCCGCCACCTCTGGGCGTGGGTATGGAATGCGAACTTCGAGCGTTTGGAATGTCGATCAGACTTTTGGCGAGCGCATACTTGCGCAACAACGCCGTTAGAATCAGAGACAGAAAGGCAATAGCGATGACCGACAGCCACTCAATCATGCTTGTCGTGTTCCAGATAATATCGAGCGGTGTCCTGCATGGCGTGTTCAATACTCACAGGTGGAAGCCAATCCAGCATCGTACAGGTTTTACTGATATCGACCTGCAGCGAGTTGCACAGCCGTTGTGAAAAAGCCTTCTTGCCCAACAGTGCTGCAGCCGCGTTCAACAGCACGGTCGGCACCGGCAGCAGCCGGGCAGGTTTGCCCAGGGCCTTGCCCATTTCGCGCAGCAGCCTGGCCGTGGACAGATCATCACCGTCACTGACCAGAAACGTCTGGTCAGCCGCAGCAGGATGATCGACACAGACCGTCACCAGGTCTGCCAGGTTATCCACCGCCACCAGGCTTCTACGATTATCGATGGCCCCGAGCGGCAACGGCAGCCCTTTGTCCAGCCAGCGCATCATGCTTCTGAAGTTCGCCTTGACCCCCGGACCATAGACCAATACCGGTCGAATGATCACCACCTGCATACCGGTGCGGGCAGACAACTCGCGCAAGCCCTCTTCGGCCCTGTGCTTTGACACGCCATAGGCATCCAGTGGATTGCACGGGTCGCTCGCATTGAATGGCGCGCCCGGAAGCGTAGACTCGCCATTGGCCTTGATGGAACTGATAAAGATAAAGCGTCTGACGCCTGCCGCTGAGGCCTGCTCGGCCAGATTCAGCGTTGCGGTGACATTGGCGCGGAAGTATTCCTGATCCGGAGCGTCAGCGGTCTCGTTGAGTACATGCACCCGGGCAGCACAATGAATCACCACGTCCGCGCCAGTTACAAAACTTGCCCATTGATTGTCCGGCGCCAATGATTGTGCACTGACAACATCGATGCGCGAGTCGGAAGCAGCATAGGCGCCCCGGACCGCAACCCGCACAGAGCAGCCTGTGCGTTCGATCAGTCGGCGAACCACAGCACTGCCCACGAAACCTGTCGCACCTGTTATTGCAACCAATGCAACATCACCGCTCATGCAAACACGCCCTTCCAAATCGGCCAAATATTGCTTAAGTAACGCGTTTTGACAACTGAAATATGTTCAAACCATTTTATAACTTTCACGATGACGTTCAACGTACCCCAGGGACAATGCACGATAATCATGCATTGGCACTCACTTGCAAGAATTCGATTACCGCATCAGCCGACAACTAACGTGCTCATCGCGCCTTCAAGGGATAAACAGTTCCAACGGGCGTTTCTTGAGCGAGTACTTGCGACTCAGAATATTGCCCAGAACCTTTTTCGCGGCCGCCTCGCCATGCACCAGCCTGATCTGCGTCGGCCACTCTTTCATCCCCGTCACGAACTCGACCAGTTCGACCTGATCAGCGTGGGCAGAATAGCCTTTTGCGGTGTGGACCCCGGCATTTATATCGAAGCGCTCGCGGTCCAGCTCTACATAGCCGCCCGACGGGCCGTGCAACTGAATGGCCTCGCCCGGCGTTCCCTTGCCCTGATAGCCGACAAATACCACGTTATGCCGTGTGTCACCGAGCATGGCTTTCAGGTAATTGACGATCCTGCCTCCGGCACACATACCGTTACCGGCAATCACGATGGCCGGACGCGCCGTACTGGCCAGGTAATTGACAGTGCGCAGATGTTCCTCATGGGTGTCGACGGTAACCAGTTGTTCGAAGCCCAACGGCTTTCTGCCGACGTCGAGCCTTAACCGCGCGCCCTCATCCCAGTAGTCTTCAAACGACTGATAGACCTTGGTAAAGCGACTCGCCAGAGGCGAATCAAGGATGATCGGCAACCTCGACCAGTCCGGATCACCGTCACCCGGCTGCCTACCGTTTTCGACGGCATGATTCGATGGCATCTTGCGTCGCAGTATGTCTTCCAGCTCGTAGAGCAATTCCTGGGTTCGGCCGATGCTGAAGGCCGGTATCAGGACGGTGCCGTTATCCTCCAGCGCCTTGTCTATGATGCGCTCAAGCCCTTGCTGACGAGTGCTGCGATCTTCGTGAACACGATTGCCATAGGTGCTTTCCAGCACCAGCACATCCGCGCGCTCGGGCGGCTTCGGCGCAGGCAGAAACGGCGTATGACTCGCCCCCAGGTCACCGGAAAACACCACGCGCACAGAACGCGTTTGTGCAGGGTATTGAAGATCGCATTCTATATAGGCAGATCCCAGTATGTGCCCGGCACGCTGCAAACGGACCCGGCAATGCAGGGATTCGTTGTCGACCAGGCTGAACCATTCATCGAATGGCAGAGCGATGATTCTCTTGTTGATGACATCCAGGTAGCGTCCGACTTGCCCGGGGTCGTGTGCAAATTCGATTTTCAGAAGATCTTCCATGACCAGTGGCAACAGGTGGGCACTGGGCTCACTGCACAGTATCGGCCCCTTGTAACCGGATGCCAGCAACTCGGGAATGCGCCCGACATGGTCATTGTGCACATGGCTGATCAATAACGCTCTGACAGCCTCCGGGTCGAATCCGAATGAAGCGGTCCCGGACTGCCTGCCGCGCTCCTGCACCGACCCGCAGTCAATCAGCAGGCTGCTCGATGCATCCATGTGCAATTGATGACACGAACCCGTGACTGTATCGACAGCGCCGTGATGAATGATTTGCGGATAAGACATGCAGTCACCTTTTCTTGCCAGCCTGCTCTGAATACGCGGTACATCCGGCAGCAGGTCTGAACATTAAGTTTCGGCGCATTCTGCACTTGAACGATTCATTTTCAAGCCTTGACACAAGGCAGTCAGGGCAGCAGTAATCAACACTGAAAATGAATATAACCCGCACCCCCTTTAAAATGGGTACACGAATTAAAAAAGCGAATATTCCTACACGCCTGAGCAACTATTCTCTATATAAGCGAAGAATAAACTGACAAAACTATAAGGCTCTTTTTTCGATAAAAACGCGCGAAAGCACAACGAAGCACGCCAGCCCCGAAGCATCGCATGCGGCTTTATTGAACAGAAAGGGGTAAAAAACGCGCGCTATCGTGTCGCCAGATCAATCTCCGACGACGCATGATCGACGCTGCTCAGACAGAGCGAGGGGAAGGTGTGCGCTTTTTACGAAGACTGGCTATCCATGCCAGTATCGGGCCGATGACCATGCCCAAGAGCAACGCAAGGACAACAGGCAATGCCAGAGGGAGCTGAGGCGCCGACCAACCGAAAAACGTCACGGCAACAGACTGCCGGTTCTCAAGCACAAACACGGTTGTTGCCAAAACAGCGAGCAACACGGCGACGATCAGAATGACTCGTTTGAAGATACGCATCTGGTAATCCTGTGGTGGATGGCTTTAAAGGCCCTCTTCTTCATCCTCGTTGACCCGATCCCGCAGCTCCTTGCCCGGCTTGAAATGCGGAACAAACTTGCCATCGAGACTGACCGATTGTCCGGTCTTCGGGTTGCGCCCTACCCGTGGTGCACGGTAATGCAGCGAAAAGCTGCCAAAGCCCCGAATCTCGATTCGGTCACCGGTTGCCAGGCACTGGGACATTTGTTCAAGCATGGTCTTGATGGCCAGCTCGACATCCTTGGATGAGAGCAGCCCTTGATGGGTGACAATTCGTTCGATCAACTCCGACTTCGTCATATTTTTCCCTTCTTTTTCAAGCAGCTAGATCAGCGCTTGGAAGGTTTTAGCATGACCGGATGAATTTGAACAGCCCATCTATTGACTTATGTTCAATACCGTCTAACCAGGCATGAACAGATTACAGCGACATGACAGGAGACAGATACGGGAAGGGAGCTTGAGCAATAGGCGAAACGAGACGGCCTGAGAGGCTACTGGAGACGTTTAGCGACTCACACTGTGCGTGAGAGCAATCCAGGCGCATCCGAACCTGTAGGGCCTGAACGGCAGAAACGAAAAAGGACGACCGAAGTCGTCCTTTTTTTGGTCAAGCAGAACTTAGTTCTGTTTTTCCATTTGCGCGCGCAGCAAGTCACCAATAGTGGTAGGACCAGTGCTTTCAGCGACTTCAGGCTTGCTACGCAGGCTCTGGATCGCTTCTTTCTCGTCTTCAACGTCTTTCGACTTGATGGACAAGCTGATTACGCGGCTCTTGCGGTCAACGCTGATGATCTTGGCTTCGATCTCTTCGCCTTCCTTCAGAACGTTACGCGCGTCTTCAACGCGGTCACGGCTGATTTCGGAAGCCTTGAGGGTCGCTTCGATGTCGTCGGCCAGAGTGATGATGGCGCCTTTGGCGTCAACTTCCTTAACGATACCGCGAACGATCGCGCCCTTGTCATTGACAGTGACGTACTCGGAGAACGGATCGCTTTCCAGCTGCTTGATACCCAGCGAGATACGCTCACGCTCAGGATCAACCGACAGGATCACAGTGTCGAGCTCGTCGCCCTTCTTGAAGCGACGTACGGCTTCTTCGCCCACTTCGTTCCAGGAGATGTCGGACAGGTGAACCAGACCGTCGATGCCGCCGTCCAGACCAATGAAGATACCGAAATCGGTGATCGACTTGATGGTGCCGGAGATTTTATCGCCCTTGTTGAACTGGCCAGAGAAATCTTCCCATGGGTTGGATTTGCACTGCTTGATGCCGAGGGAGATACGACGACGCTCTTCGTCGATGTCCAGAACCATGACTTCCACTTCGTCGCCAACCTGAACGACTTTCGAAGGGTGGATGTTCTTGTTGGTCCAGTCCATTTCGGAAACGTGTACCAGGCCTTCCACGCCTTCTTCCAGCTCTGCGAAGCAGCCGTAGTCGGTCAGGTTGGTAACACGCGCGGTAACGCGGGTGCTTTCCGGGTAGCGAGCCTTGATAGCAACCCATGGGTCTTCACCCAGTTGCTTCAGACCCAGGGAAACACGATTGCGCTCGCGATCGTACTTCAGGACCTTGACATCGATCTCGTCGCCAACGTTGACGATTTCCGATGGATGCTTGATACGCTTCCAGGCCATGTCGGTGATGTGCAGCAGGCCATCGACGCCACCCAGATCGACGAATGCGCCGTAGTCGGTGAGGTTCTTGACGATACCCTTGACTTGCTGACCTTCCTGCAGGGACTCGAGCAGAGCTTCGCGCTCGGCACTGTTCTCGGCTTCCAGGACACTGCGACGGGAAACGACAACGTTGTTGCGCTTCTGGTCCAGCTTGATGACCTTGAACTCGAGCTCTTTGCCTTCCAGGTGAGTCGTGTCACGCACAGGGCGGACGTCAACCAGAGAACCAGGCAGGAACGCACGGATGCCGTTAACGTCGACAGTGAAGCCGCCTTTAACCTTACCGTTGATAACGCCCTTGACCACTTCTTCAGCTGCGAAAGCCGCTTCCAGAACGATCCAGCACTCGGCACGCTTGGCTTTTTCGCGGGACAGCTTGGTTTCGCCAAAGCCATCTTCGACCGCGTCCAGCGCAACGTGAACTTCATCACCGATCTTGATGGTCAGCTCGCCAGCGTCGTTGTGGAACTGTTCCAGCGGGATGAGGCCTTCAGATTTCAGACCGGCGTGAACCGTAACCCAACCTGCCTGGTAATCGATATCAACGATGATCGCGGTGATGATCGAACCGGCCTGAAGGTTGAGGGTCTTTAGGCTTTCTTCAAAAAGTTCTGCAAAGCTTTCGCTCATTTTAATTCCTGTTGATCAAGGGCGAAGGATACGCCCATCTGCCACGCTCCAGACAACGTGGGTTTCGTTCAAGTAAAAGAAAGCCTGCGGGACTATGACTGGTCTCCCACACGCTTCTTCGTCATCCGGCAATACCGCGAAGCGCGATTTCACTCAGAATGCGTTCCAGCACCTGTTCGATGGACAATTCAGTGGAATCCAGCTGTATGGCGTCATGCGCCGGCTTCAGCGGGGCTACCGCTCGCTGGGTGTCACGCTCGTCGCGTGCACATATCTCATCTAGCAGACTCGACAGACTAACATCATCGCCCTTGGCCTTCAACTGCAAGTAACGTCGACGCGCACGCTCCTCGGCACTGGCGGTAAGGAATATCTTCAGCGGTGCATCCGGGAAGACCACGGTGCCCATGTCGCGACCGTCCGCGACCAGACCCGGCTCTTCCTGAAACGCGCGCTGGCGCAACAGCAACGCATCGCGCACCGCCGGCAGCGAGGCCACCTGCGATGCGCCGCTGCCGACCTGCTCGTTGCGAATGGCGTGAGTGACGTCCTCGCCTTCAAGAATGATGCGCTGCCCCTGCCCTGCCGCAGTCGCCTCGAACTGAACATCCAGATGAGCGGCCAGGAGCTTGAGCGCTTCTTCATTGGTCAGGTCGACACCGTGATTGCGCGCCGCGAAAGCCAGCAGGCGATACAGCGCACCGGAGTCGAGCAGGCACCAACCGAGTTTCCTGGCCAGCAATCCGGCGACCGTGCCCTTTCCGGAACCGCTGGGTCCGTCGATGGTAATAACAGGAGCTTTGATTTTCACTTTTTGTCCTCTTGCGCTACACGCATGCCAACTTGAGCGCACAGCGCCAGAAAATGGGGAAACAATGCGGCGGCATCCGCGCACGCCTGAATACGGATGGGCGCCGAAGCCCTGAACGATGCAACGCGAAACGCCATGACGATACGCTGATCACCGCGAGCATCAACCTCGCCGCCACCCGGCACACCGCCTTCGATAATGATGCCATCCAGCACGGGCTCGGCCTCGATGCCGAGAGCCAGCAAACCGTCAGCCATCAGCCTGACGCACTCCGACTCATCGGCTTGCAGGGCCTGCGCGCCGCGCAGAATGGTACGCCCTTCTGCGCAGGCTGCGGCAACCAGAAGCACCGGAAATGCATTCAGTGCCAGCGGCACCAACGCTTCGGGGATGTCAGCGCCTTTGAGCCGGGTCGAGCGAACGTGCAGGCCTGCGACCGTTTCACCCGCCAGTTTGCGGACGTTCTGCAGCACGATATCGCCGCCCATCAGGCGCAAAATATCGATCGCACCCTCGCACAATGAACTGACGGGAACGTCCTCCAGCAACAGGTCGCAGCCTTCACTGATCGACGTCGCGACCATGAACAGCACCGCAGACGTCACATCCACCGGCCCCTTGATGCGATGACTGACACCCTCCGCAGACCCGCCGTGAATGGCACGAGGCTCGCCGGGTGCGGTGTCGACACGGGCACGGCTGGCGAGGATTCTGCCGAAGTGCTCCCTCGCTGCGCGCGCGCGGGTAAATACGTCCATCAACTGCGCGCCGTCGCCAGCATCCACAGCGTCGCGCAAGGCGTCGAGATCGGTGCGAAAGCTGTCCAGGGTGCGCAGTACGGCATCACGATTGGCCATGAAAATGTCATGCCACATGGTCGGATCGCTGCCTGCGATGCGCGTGAAGTCACGAAACCCGCCTGCTGCATACCTGAATATGTCCAGGTTTTCATTGCGCTTGGCCAGCGAATCGACCAGACCGAATGCCAGCAGGTGCGGCAGATGGCTGGTGGCAGCCAGCACCTCGTCGTGGCGCTCGACCTGCATGTGCTCGACATCGGCCCCCAGGGCTGACCACAACTGGTCGACAATCGCCACCGCGTGAGGATCGGTTTCAGCCAGCGGAGTGAGAATGACCTTATGGCGACGAAACAGCGCGGCATTGGAGGCCTCGACGCCGCTCTGCTCGGAACCGGCAATCGGATGGCCGGGCACGAAGCGCGACGGCATGTGCCCGAACGCCTGACGCGCAGCCCTCACCACATTGCCTTTGGCGCTGCCGACATCGGTCAGAATGGCATGACCCAGATCGATCGGTGCCAGCAGGGCAAGCAGCTTTTCCATTGCCAGTATCGGCACCGCCAGCTGAATCACATCAGCGCCACGGCAAGCAGTGGCAAGGTCTGCCTCGCAACGGTCCACAACCCCCAGCTCGACCGCCAGGTGTCGCGAATGTGGATCAAGGTCGACGCCGACGACCTCGCGGCACAGGCCGCTTTCGCGCACACCCTTGGCAAAGGAACCGCCGATCAGCCCGAGCCCGACAACCACCAGACGACCGATCACCGGCCGTACCGACTGTTCTGCAATCACATCAACCACGCGAACACACCTGACAGCCTGCCAAGGTAAAAAACAAACGAATCATGGACCGCACCTTCAGAGAACCGCCTTCGGGTAGGAGCCCAACACCTTCAAGGCCACGGCTTCGCTGCTGATTTGCTCCAGCACGGCCTTGACCAGCGGATCCTTGTGATGGCCGACGAAGTCGATGAAGAACACGTAGGTCCACTTGCCACTGCGCGAAGGACGGGTCTCGATACGCGTCAGGTCCAGGCCATTCTCGTGGAACGGCACCAGCAACTCGTGCAGCGCGCCCGGCTTGTTGCTCATCGACACAATGATCGAGGTCTTGTCATCGCCGGTCGGCGGGACTTCCTGATTGCCGATAATGAGAAAGCGTGTGGAGTTGTCCGGACGATCTTCGATCTTTTCCGCCAGACGGGTCAGGCCATACAGACCTGCCGCCATATCGCCAGCGATGGCCGCCGAGTTCCACTCGCCCTTGACCCGCTTGGCGGCTTCGGCGTTGCTGGCAACGGCGACACGCTCGACATTCGGGTAATGGGCATCCAGCCATTTACGGCACTGGGCCAGTGACTGGGCATGGGAATAAATGCGCGTGATGCTTTCCGTCTTGGTGCTTTCGCCCACCAGCAGATGGTGATGAATGCGCAGTTCGACTTCGCCGCAGATCACCATGTCGTGTTCGAGGAAGCTGTCGAGGGTGTGATTGACCGCGCCTTCGGTGGAGTTTTCCACCGGAACCACACCGAAATTCACGGCACCAGCGACCACTTCGCGGAACACTTCGTCAATTGCAGCCATCGGCAGACTGATGACGGCGTGACCGAAATGCTTCATCGCCGCGGCCTGGGTGAACGTCCCCTCAGGCCCGAGATAGGCGACTTTGAGCGGCTGCTCCAATGCGAGGCAGGAAGACATGATTTCGCGGAACAGACGCGCCATCTCTTCGTTGCTCAACGGACCACGATTGCGGTCCATGACTCGCCTGAGCACCGCAGCTTCGCGCTCCGGACGGTAGAACACAGGCACTTCGCCTTCCGCCAGCGAGGACATCTTGACCCTGGCCACTTCCTGGGCACAGCGGGCACGCTCGCTGATCAGTTCCAGAACCTTTTCATCGAGGCTGTCGATACGGACGCGAAGCGCCTTGAGTTCTTGCTCGGACATCAGCCGTGCTCCTTCTCGAAGTCTTTCATGTAGGCCACCAGCGCGTTGATGGCGTTGATATCGATCGCGTTGTAGATGGATGCACGCATGCCGCCTACCGAGCGATGGCCCTTGAGGTTGAGCAGGCCGTTTGCATCGGCACCGGCCAGGAACGGCTTGTCGAGACGATCGTCAGCCAGACGGAACGGTACGTTCATCCACGAACGATCAGGCTTGTTGATCGGGTTGCTGTACAGCTCGCTGGCGTCGATGAAGTCATACAGCGCGCGCTGTTTGATTTCGTTGCGCTTGCCGATCGCTTCGACACCGCCCTGCTCTTTCAGCCATTCGAAGACCAGCCCGGACAGGTACCAGGCCAGGGTCGGCGGCGTGTTGTACATCGAGCCATTGTCGGCAGCGACCTTGTAGTCGAGCATGGTCGGGCACAGCGAGCGCGCGCGGCCCAGCAGGTCTTCGCGAATGATCACCACCACGATGCCGCTGGGGCCGATGTTCTTCTGGGCGCCAGCGTAGATCATGCCGAAACGCGAGATGTCCACTGGACGCGAGAGGATGTCCGAAGACATGTCGGCAACCAGCGGAACGTCGCCGGTGTCCGGAATCCAGTTGAATTCCAGACCGCCAATGGTTTCGTTCGGCGCGTAGTGGACGTAAGCCGCGTCCTTGGACAGCTTCCACTCGTTCTGGCCGGGAATGGCAAAGTAATCGTAGGCCTTGGCGCTGGCCGCGACGTTGATTGCGCCGTAGCGTGACGCCTCGTCGATAGCCTTCTGCGACCAGATGCCGGTGTCGATGTAATCGGCCTTGCCGTCTTCAGGCAGCAGGTTCAGCGCAATCTGGGCGAACTGCTGGCTGGCACCGCCTTGCAGGAACAACACCTTGTAATTCGAAGGAATGGACAGCAGGTCACGCAGATCCTGCTCGGCCTTGGTGGCAATGGAGACGAACTCATCACTGCGGTGGCTCATTTCCATGACGGAAAGGCCTTTGCCGTGCCAGTCGAGGAGTTCCGCCTGGGCACGCAGCAGAACAGCTTCAGGAAGCGCAGCAGGACCTGCGCAGAAGTTAAAGGCTCGCTTGCTCATATCCACTCTCGTCAAATACGTTGGGTCTGTACGCGCTTGTTTCTGGTTGCTTGCCAACGAGCAGACAGACGCCGCAGCGACTGGCAGCTCCTTGCGGGAATCTTGCTCCGGCCGCAGGGCTGGCCGAATACCGCAAGGGCTGGACTTGCCTGGAATGCAGATGCATGCACAGACGAGCCAGCCCTTACCTGATTTACGTTACCGCTTAGTTCTGTGGTTCGTCTTCGTCTGACGCAGCATCTGCCTGCAGGTCTTCACCGGCATCGTCCACTTCAGCTTCAGCGCCATCGACGATCACGCCATCGATAACTTCTTCGCCTTCAAGCTCTTCGCCTTCGACTTCCGACGGCTCCTGAACACGCTCCAGACCGACCAGCTTCTCGTCGCTGGCCAGCTTGATCAGGGTAACGCCCTGGGTGTTACGACCCAGACTGGAGACTTCGCCGACGCGGGTACGAACCAGTGTGCCCTGGTCGGAAATCAGCATGATTTCTTCGCCGTCGAGCACTTGAACCGCACCGACCAGACGGCCGTTACGCTCGTTGCTGACCATGGCGATGACGCCCTGACCACCACGCTTGTACTCGGGGAACTCGGAGATGGCCGTACGCTTGCCGTAGCCGCGCTCGGAAGCGGTCAGAATCTGGCTGCCCTCTTCCGGGATCAGCATCGAAATCAGCTTTTGCCCTTCTGGCAGACGCATGCCACGAACACCGCGAGCGGTACGGCCCATGGCGCGCACGTCGGATTCCTTGAAGCGGGTCACCTTGCCACCGTCGGAGAACAGCATGATTTCCTGCTCGCCATCGGTAATGGCCGCAGAGATCAGGATGTCGCCCTCGTCCAGCTCAAGGGCGATGAGGCCCGAGCTGCGCTGACGGCTGAATGCAACCAGTGGGGTCTTCTTGACAGTACCGTTGGCGGTGGACATGAAGATGAACGGAGCCTTCTTCTTGTCGGCAGCCTTGATACGGGCCTTGCGCTCCTCTTCGGTCTCGCTGCTGTTTTCCGCGTCGTCCAGCTCGCCTTCCAGGGCCTCGCCTTCTTCATCGGCACGCTTGCGCATGGCTTCGAGATCGACCGGCAGCATGGTGGTGATGTATTCGCCGTCGCTCAACGGCAACAGGTTGACCAGCGGACGACCACGGGCAGCGCGCGACGCTTCCGGAATCTCGTAGGTCTTGAGCCAGTAAACTTTACCCTTGCTGGAGAACATCAGCAGCGTGGTGTGGCTGTTGGCGACCAGCAGGTGAGCGATGTAGTCCTCATCCTTGATGCCGGTGGCCGACTTGCCCTTGCCGCCACGACGCTGAGCCTGATAGACCGCCAGTGGCTGAGTCTTGGCATAACCGCCGTGGGAAATGGTGACCACACGCTCTTCTTCGGTGATCAGGTCACCCAGCGTCAGGTCCAGACGCGCATCGAGAATTTCGGTGCGACGGGCATCGCCGTATTCGGAGCGGATCAGTTCCAGCTCTTCGCGGATCACTTCCATCAGGCGCGTCGCGCTGTTGAGGATGCGGATCAGCTCGCCGATCTGATTGAGGATTTCCTGGTACTCGCCCAGCAGCTTCTCGTGTTCCAGACCGGTCAGGCGGTGCAGACGCAGTTCCAGAATGGCCTGAGCCTGTTCCGGCGACAGGAAGTACTTGCCTTCACGCAGACCGTATTGCGGATCGAGGTTCTCGGGGCGGCACGAATCGGCACCGGCACGCTCGACCATCTCGACCACTGCGCTCGACTCCCAAGGCGTCTTGATCAGCGCTTCCTTGGCTTCGGCAGGTGTCGGTGATGCCTTGATGAGGGCGATGACCGGGTCGATGTTGGACAGCGCAACCGCCTGACCTTCAAGGATGTGGCCACGTTCGCGCGCCTTGCGCAGTTCGAACACGGTACGACGGGTCACCACTTCGCGGCGGTGACGAACAAAGGCTTCCAGCAGGTCCTTGAGGTTCAGGATGCGCGGGCGACCGTCGATCAGGGCAACGATGTTGATGCCGAAAACGCTTTGCAGCTGGGTCTGGGCATACAGGTTGTTGAGGATAACCTCAGGCACTTCGCCACGACGCAGCTCGATGACCACGCGCATACCGTCCTTGTCGGACTCGTCGCGCAGTTCGGTGATGCCTTCGAGTTTCTTTTCCTTGACCAGCTCGGCGATCTTCTCGATCAGACGCGCCTTGTTCAGCTGGTAAGGCAGCTCGGTGATGACGATCTGCTGGCGACCGCCAACCTTGTCGATGTCTTCGACGATGGAGCGGGCAC
This sequence comes from Pseudomonas sp. ICMP 10191, assembly GCF_001467335.1. Lineage (NCBI taxonomy): Bacteria > Pseudomonadati > Pseudomonadota > Gammaproteobacteria > Pseudomonadales > Pseudomonadaceae > Pseudomonas > Pseudomonas sp. ICMP 10191. The sequence goes on along the minus strand of NZ_LKGW01000179.1, from coordinate 80,543 downwards.
GCATGTAAATGCGTCCGCGGCCTGTGCGATAGGCCTCGATGATGCCAGCGCGACCGTTGATGATCGCCGCCGTCGGGAAATCCGGGCCGGGGATGTATTGCATCAACTCGTCGACCGTCAACTCGGGGTTGTCGATCAGCGCCAGGCAGCCGTCGATGACTTCACCGAGGTTGTGCGGCGGAATGTTGGTCGCCATGCCCACGGCGATACCGCTGGAACCGTTGACCAGCAGGTTGGGAATACGGGTCGGCATGACCGCCGGGATCATCTCGGTGCCGTCGTAGTTCGGCACCCAGTCCACGGTTTCCTTGTGCAGGTCGGCCAGCAGCTCGTGCGCCAGCTTGGTCATGCGCACTTCGGTGTATCGCATGGCGGCGGCGTTGTCGCCGTCGACCGAACCGAAGTTGCCCTGACCGTCTACCAGCAGGTAGCGCAGCGAGAATGGCTGAGCCATACGAACGATGGTGTCGTACACCGCCGTGTCGCCGTGCGGGTGATACTTACCGATCACGTCACCAACCACACGGGCGGATTTCTTGTACGGCTTGTTCCAGTCGTTACCCAGCTCGCTCATTGCGAACAACACGCGCCGGTGCACGGGCTTCAAGCCATCGCGTGCATCGGGCAGTGCGCGACCGACGATTACGCTCATTGCGTAGTCGAGGTAGGACTGCTTCAGCTCGTCTTCGATATTGACCGGGAGGATTTCTTTGGCCAGTTCGCCCATGAGAAGCCTGATTCCTTTTTCTGGTGAAACCTCGCAAACCTATTCGGGGTATACGAAGCTCGCCGCTGCCAGCATGTGCAGGGCAGCGACTTACGACAAATCAACGAGTTATGCCATGAATCTACGCAGCATGGGCGACCACAATCAGTGTCCCCGATAACCGCCGGATATTACCACAATCGCCGAGGCGCTCACATCCTTTGCAGGCGCTGAAAGCGAGCCGCACACGCATAACACGCCTGAGAAAGGCTTACAGGCCCGTCCAGCCGCATTGCACAGCGGCGACGGGTCGGGCCTGTCGGCCTCAGTGAAGGTGTTTACGACTCATCAATTGAGCCATGCGCGCGGTATCGGGACGTTCGACAATCCCCTTTTCGGTCACGATGGCGTCGATCAGGTCTGCCGGCGTCACATCGAATACCGGATTGAAAGCCTCGACCTCGGCGCCGACCCGCTGGCCGCCCACTTCGAGCAATTCGCGGCCGTCGCGCTCTTCAATGATGATGTCGTCGCCACTGGCCATTTCCATGTCGATGGTCGAACTCGGCGCGACCACCATGAAGCGCACCCCGTGATGCATGGCGGCAACGGCGAGCTGATAGGTGCCTATCTTGTTCGCCACGTCGCCGTTGGCCGTGATGCGGTCGGCGCCGACGATGACCCAGGTGATGCCCTTGGTGCGCATCAGGTGCGCGGCGGCGGAATCTGCGTTCAGCGTCACCGGGATGCCCTCGTTGGCCAGCTCCCATGCGGTAAGCCGCGAGCCCTGCAGCCAGGGCCGGGTTTCGTCGGCGTAGACCCGTTCGATCATGCCTTCCAGATGCGCCGCACGAATCACGCCCAGCGCCGTGCCGAAGCCGCCCGTGGCCAGCGCCCCGGTATTGCAGTGGGTGAGCACCGTCTGCAGATTGCCCTGGTGCTTGCGGATCAGGTCGGCGCCCAGCTGCGCCATGGTCAGATTGGCCTCGCGGTCGCTCAGGTGAATCGCCACGGCTTCGGCCTCGAGGGCCGCCAGCGGGTCATCGCCGTCCTTCACGCGCATCAGACGATCACGCATCCGGTTCAGCGCCCAGAACAGGTTCACTGCAGTCGGGCGCGAATCGGCCAGCAACTGCATGTCCTCTTCCAGCGCCGGATACCAGTCTCCACCTTGCGCAATACGCGCACGTGCGCCCAGCACCGCACCATAGGCGGCACTGATGCCGATAGCCGGCGCCCCGCGCACGACCATCGTGCGAATCGCTTCGGCGACTCCCTCGGCGGTGGTATAGCGGTGCCAGACTTCCTCGAACGGCAGTACCCGCTGGTCCAGCAGGTACAGAGCGTCGTCCCGCCAATCGATGGCCTTAACCTTCTCCGCAGCCAACAGTCGATCGCGCATCGCCAACTCCATCTTGAACATCCGAAACCCAGCATCAAAAGCCGCTGATTATAGCGAGCCGCCTGCGAAGACGCTCGGGTATACTTCGTCATCAACGTAATAAACGATGGAAACCTTCTCATGCCGAACGCTACAGCACCGCTCGACCTTTTGCTCCTGCCCGCCTGGCTGGTGCCGGTCGAGCCCGCAGGCGTCGTGCTCAAGGACCACGGCATCGGCATCCGCGATGGCTGTATCGTCTATATCGGTCCACGCGCCGAAGCGCTGCGGCAAAACGCCGTGCAGGTGCAGGAACTGCCCGGCATGCTGCTCAGCCCCGGCCTGATCAACGCCCACGGCCATGCGGCGATGACGCTGTTTCGCGGGCTGGCCGACGACCTGCCACTGATGACCTGGCTGCAGGACCACATCTGGCCCGCCGAAGGCAAGTGGGTCGATGAAGACTTCGTGCGTGACGGCACAGACCTGGCCATCGCCGAGCAGCTCAAGGGCGGCATCACCTGTTTCTCCGACATGTATTTCTACCCCAAGGTGGCCGCCGAACGTGTCCACGCCAGCGGCATGCGCGCGCAGATCACCGTCCCGGTGCTGGATTTTCCGATTCCAGGTGCCCACACCACGGCTGAAGCCCTGCACAACGGCATCGAACTGTTCAACGACCTCGCTCATCATCCACGCATCAAGATCGCCTTTGGCCCGCATGCGCCCTACACCGTGGGCGACGAAAACCTGGAGAAGGTCCGGGTGATCGCCGACGAGCTGGACGCCATGATCCAGATGCACGTCCACGAGACCGCATTTGAAGTCGAGCAGGCTGTCGAACAGCGCCAGGAACGCCCCCTCGCCCGCCTCAACCGGCTGGGTATGCTCGGGCCGCGCTTCCAGGCCGTGCACATGACGCAGATCAGCGACGACGATCTGGCGCTGCTGGTGGAAAGCAATACCAACGTCATTCATTGCCCCGAATCCAATCTCAAGCTGGCCAGCGGTTTCTGCCCGGTCGAACGATTGTGGCAGGCCGGTGTGAACGTTGCGGTAGGCACCGACGGTGCCGCCAGCAACAATGACCTGGACCTGCTCGGCGAAACCCGCACCGCCGCCTTGCTGGCCAAGGCTGTTGCCGGCTCGGCCACGGCGCTGGACGCACACCGCGCGCTGCGCATGGCGACGCTGAACGGCGCTCGCGCCCTGGGTATTCAGGCCGAGACCGGCTCGCTGGAGATCGGCAAGGCGGCGGACATGGTCGCGTTCGACCTGTCGGGTCTGGCCCAGCAACCGATCTACGACCCGGTATCGCAGCTTATATATGCCACTGGCCGCGATTGCGTGAGCCATGTCTGGGTGGCCGGCAAGCAATTGCTCGACGCTCGCCGGCTGACTCGCATGGATGAACCCGCACTGCGCGACACCGCGATTGCGTGGGGCCAGCGTATTTCCGGTAAAGCCGAATAATTCGATTCGGACCGAACACATGCCAGTCAGGCTTATCTATAAGCCTGACTGATGAAAAAGAATTTTGAGTTCAAGAGGGACACCCATGAGCAACGTCGACCGCGCAGAAATCGCTAAATTCGAGGCCCTGGCCCATCGCTGGTGGGACCGCGAAAGCGAATTCAAGCCGCTGCATGACATCAACCCGCTGCGCGTCAACTGGATCGACGAGCGTGTCGGCCTGGCAGGCAAGAAGGTGCTCGACGTCGGCTGCGGCGGCGGCATTCTCAGCGAGGCGATGGCCCTGCGCGGCGCAACGGTGACCGGCATCGACATGGGCGAAGCGCCGCTGGCCGTCGCACAACTGCATCAGCTCGAATCAGGTGTCAGCGTCGAGTATCGGCAGATCACCGCCGAGGACATGGCCGAAGAAATGCCCGAGCAGTACGATGTGGTGACCTGCCTGGAAATGCTCGAGCACGTGCCGGACCCCTCCTCGGTGATCCGCGCCTGCTACCGCATGGTCAAGCCAGGCGGCCAGGTGTTCTTCTCGACCATCAACCGCAACCCGAAAGCGTACCTGTTCGCCGTGGTCGGCGCCGAATACATCCTCAATCTGCTGCCACGCGGCACCCACGACTTCAAGAAATTCATCCGCCCTTCCGAGTTGGGCGCCTGGAGCCGTGACGCCGGTCTGCAAGTCAAGGACGTTATCGGCCTGACCTACAATCCGCTGACCAAGCATTACAAGCTGACCTCCGACGTCGGCGTCAACTACATGATCCAGACCCTGCGGGAGGCATGACAGATGCGCCTCAGAGCGGTTTTATTCGACATGGACGGCACCCTGCTCGACACCGCACCGGACTTCATCGCCATTGCCCAGGCAATGCTTGCCGACCGCAACCTGCCTGCGGTACCGGACAAACTGATCCGTGACGAAGTTTCCGGCGGTGCCAGAGCCATGGTGGCGGCCACCTTTGCAATGTCCCCTGAAGATCCACAATTCGAGGCATTGCGCCTGGAGTTTCTGGAGCGCTATCAGCGTGACTGCGCCGTTCACAGCAAACTGTTCGACGGCATGGACGAACTGCTGACCGACATCGAGAAGGCGGGTCTGATCTGGGGCGTGGTCACCAACAAGCCGGTGCGATTCGCCCAGCCCATCATGGAGCGGCTCGGCCTGGCGGAACGCTCGGCGCTGCTGATCTGCCCTGACCATGTCACGCACAGCAAGCCACACCCGGAGCCGATGATTCTGGCCTGCCGGATGCTTGACCTCGACCCGGCCAGCGTTCTGTTCGTAGGCGACGACCTGCGCGACATCGAGTCCGGACGCGACGCCGGCACAAAAACCGCCGCCGTGCGCTACGGCTATATTCACCCCGACGACAACCCCGATCATTGGGGTGCCGACGTGGTGGTCGATCATCCGCTGGAATTGCGCAAAGTGCTGGATAACGCTCTGTGCAGCTGCTGAACGAGGCTTTACATGTTTGATTACTCCGCGCACCCGGAACTCCTCGAGGGCCGGGTCATTCTGGTCACTGGCGCCGCTCGCGGCATCGGTGCCGCAGCCGCCAAAACCTACGCAGCGCATGGCGCCACTGTCCTGCTGCTGGGCAGGACCGAGGCCAGCCTGGCTCAGGTCCATGACGAGATAAAGGCAGCAGGTCACCTGCAGCCATTGGTCATACCCTTCGATCTGGAAAGCGCCGACCCAGCGCAGTATCACGACTTGGCGACCATGATCGAGCGCACAGTCGGCCATCTGGACGGGCTGTTGCACAACGCCTCGATCATCGGACCGCGCACGTCAGTGGAACACCTGCCAGGCGAAGACTTCATGCAGGTCATGCACGTCAACGTCAATGCTACCTTCATGCTCACCCAGGCACTGCTGCCCCTGCTGCAGCGTTCGACGGATGCATCGATAGCCTTCACCTCCAGCAGCGTGGGCCGCAAGGGACGCGCACAGTGGGGAGCTTACGGGGTGTCGAAGTTTGCCACCGAAGGCTTGATGCAAACCCTCGCTGACGAGCTGGAAGGCGTCAGTACGGTCCGCGCCAACAGCATCAACCCCGGCGCAACCCGCACCGGCATGCGCGCACAGGCCTACCCGGATGAAAATCCGCAGAATAATCCGACGCCAGAAGCTATCATGCCGGTGTATCTGTACCTGATGGGGCCGGACAGCAAAGGCATCAACGGACAGGCGTTGAATGCCCAGTGAAGGGAGAAAGCCGTTGTGACGGAAAACCGTCAAAAAGGCTGTTTCGAGCGGCTTTCCAAGTCAAGGAATTGCCGATCCGACGCCACTGTCAGAGAGATGGCGTCAGCTAAACCACTGATTTTAATAAGTCTGGCCAAAAATGAACCGAATGGCACCACGTCCCCTCTAACCCAGCCAAGCCAGCAATATGTGCTGAGGAGCGAAGAGATGAATTTTCCTACCCAGACCCATGCAATCGACTTCGATACGGCTGAACTGCAACGCCTCGGTTTTAGAAATCGACCTGACGCAGTACTTCCACCCCCGTCACTGCCCGAGCTGGTCTATCAGCTTGGGCGACAACTGCAGACCAGTCTGGAAGCCGAGCGGATACTGACCCTGTTTTTTCAGGGCGTACAACGCTTCCTGCCATTGAGCGGCTTGATGTATCGGCATATCGAGAGCGACTTGCATCTGCGTCTGGGCGAGATGTCATCCGACAGCGCCAGTTTTCATCTGCGTCATGAAGGCAAGTGCATCGGCGAACTGGAGTTTCAGGGCGCCAGGCCATTCGACACCCGACAACTGAGCGACCTTGAGTCGCTGCTGGTCTGCCTGGTGTACCCGCTGCTGAATGCGCTGCTGTACCGCATTGCCACACAGACTGCCCTGCGTGACCCACTGACCAGCACCGGCAACCGCATCGCCATGGATCAGGGCCTGGCCCGTGAAATCGAGATTTCACGTCGCCACAAACAGCCCCTGTCCTTGCTGATGCTGGATATCGACCACTTCAAGAAAGTGAATGATGAGTACGGTCATCACACCGGCGACGATGTGCTAAAGACTGTCGCGCAGAGCCTGAAGGCGCAACTGCGCAATATTGATCGGGTATTCCGCTATGGCGGTGAGGAGTTCGTAGTGATTCTGTCCAACACTGGCGCAGAGTCCGCTGAACTGATTGGTCAGCGGCTGTGCCAGGCCGTGCGAAACCTCGAGTTTCGCGAGCTCAGCCCGGCCTTGACCATGACCGTCAGCCTGGGTTGCTCGACACTGCTGCCGACTGAAACAGCGGACAGCCTGCTGCGCCGTGCCGATAATGCCCTGTACGTCGCCAAACGCGAAGGCCGCAATCGTATCGCCATGGCCAGCTAGCACTCTTCCTGCCTTCTCGCCCGCCCCTACGCCTCCAGCGCGGCAACACGTCCTCGCGGCTTGACCCTGTCCAGCTGCATGCAACGCTCAAGAAACAGGTACATGTAGTCGTAGCTTTTGGTAACGGCCTGACGCAGCTCGGCCTGCAATTGCACACTCGGCTTGTTACCCACCAACGTACAAATGATCTCGAGCGCCTCCCAAGGGTGCGCATCGTCATACTGTGCATGCATCTTGAGCCACTTCATGGCTTTCTTGCGGGTCTCTTCAGGAAACGCTTCGGCGTATACACCGCTGGAGCAGACCACGGCCGACCATTCGCCGGTCGCCCCTTCAATGGCATAGTTGGTAGCCGCCATCGCCACGGCCAGCGAATCCGACGAGCTGGTCTGCCAGCACCAATGGCTCAGCGCATGCAACTCGGGCGCTACCCGCTGATCATGCAAGTCCTCAAGCGTCACGCCATGGGCCGCACACCAGTTGACCCAGTAGTCGGCGTGATTGAGTTCGACGCGGATATTGCGCATCAGCCAGCGGCGCGCCATGTCTTCACCAGGGTGACGACCGAAGCGGGTCTTGGTGAGGTTCTTGGCCATGTACACCGCGAATTGCTCGACCACTGGCCAGCCGCCGATCAGGTAGTGGCGCATGATCTGCGGACTCAACTTCGCGTCACGCATCTGCTGGTACAACTCGTGCTCGACCACGCGTGCTTTTGCAGCGCTGCAATCCTTGATCAACTGCTGCGCCCAGGCCGGATAACTGCTGGCTTCCATGAGCGGACCGGTTCTATCGAAAGCGTCGATCACTGGGTATCTCCTTATGAGGGTTTCAACTGATTAACGTAGCGTTCCTGGCGCGCCGAACATCAGGGGGTCAGGCCGTACGGGCTGAATATAAAGACTCTCGCAAGTGAACAATTCAGGGCGGGAAATCAGATAGCCCTGTGCAAAATCCACGCCCATTTCCTGCAATGCAGATTCGATCTGCGGCGTTTCAACGTACTCTGCAATGGTGCGTTTGCCCATGACATGGCCGATGTTATTGATCACCTCGACCATCGCCTTGTTGATCGGGTTGTCGAGCATGTCCTTTACAAAACTGCCATCAATCTTCAGGAAATCCACCGGCAGGTGCTTGAGATAGGCAAAAGACGACATACCCGAGCAGAAATCATCAAGGGAAAACTGACACCCCAATCCCTTCAACTCGTTGATGAATCTGATCGCACTTTGCAGGTCGGCAATCGCACTGGTCTCGGTGATCTCGAAGCAGATCATCCCGGGCGACACGGCAAACGTGCTGAATTGCTGTTTCAAATATTCGAGGAACGTATCATCACCGATACTCGATCCAGACAAATTTATAGCACATAGTGCCTGCGGTACCTGATGCCGATCATCACTCTGGCACTGGGCTATGACTTTGAACACATTGTGTACCACCCAGCGATCCAGCGTGGTCATGAGTCCGTAGCGCTCGGCGGCCGGAATGAAATTGTCCGGTACGACCATTCGCCCAGACTCATCGCGCAGACGCAGGAGGATTTCAATGTGCCTCACCTCGCCCACTTCGCCCTTTATCGACGCGATTTCCTGCGCATAAAGACAAAAGCGATTCTCGTCCATTGCCATGTGCAGCCGCTGTATCCAGGCCATTTCGCCGAAACGCATTGACAGCGTGAGATCATCCACACTGTAGGCCTGAACCCGATTGCGCCCCCTTTCCTTGGCCATATAACAGGCCATGTCAGCGGCAGACAATGACCCCTCCAGAGAAGCAGGCGTGTCGCCGAGGTGCACCAGGCCAATACTGACGGTAGTCATGAATGGCCGACCTTTCCACATGAAATGCAGATGCTGCACCACCTCGCGCAACGCCTCGGCAATATCCAGCGCTGTTTCGGCGGGACAATCGACCAGCAAAACACCGAACTCGTCACCTCCCAGCCGGGCCAGCGTATCCCCGTCACGCAAGCCCTGCGGCAAGGCCCGGCACAGCTGACGCAGCAGTTCATCACCCGCCGCATGGCCACCGGTATCATTGACCAGCTTGAACTGATCCAGATCGAGAAACATCAGGCAGTGGCTGCGGCCCTGACCGCAGTCTTCGTCGAGCACTCGCTGCAAGCGGCGTTCGAATTCACTGCGGTTGACCAGGCCCGTCAGCGGATCATGGGCAGCCTGCCACGACAGATCGGCGATGTACTGCTGCTCCTGAGTCATGTCATGCAACACCAGCACCGCGCCACTGATCACGCCTTCGGTGTAGATCGGCGTGCCGACCAGCGCGACCGGCACCGTGCTGCCATCAAGCCGCTGGATCAGCTTGCTGTTGGCGCTGCCGCCCTTGAGCTTGCCGGTGATGATCTGCTCGACCAGCGTTGACTGGTCCTTCTGATCGTTTTCATCCAGCAGATTGAACAGCGCAGCCAGCGGAAGCCCGCTGGCCTGAGTGCTTTTCCAGTGGGTGAGGCCCTCGGCGGCAGGGTTCATGTAGACGATGGCGCCGGCCACATCGATAGTGATCACGCCGTCGCCGATGGACTCCAGCGTGATCTGCGCGCGCTCCTTTTCGAGTTGCAGGGCATCGGCAAACACACGTCGCTGGACGATCAGACGACGCACACGCAGCAGCGCCAGAAGAATCAATACCACAGCGGTGACCAGGTTGACCGCTATCAACAGGTTGAGGATCAGCCTGGAGCCTTCGCCCAGCGCATCACTGAACGCTCGCGCAGCAGGCGTTACGCCTTCATTGATGACATTGATCTGCTCGCGCCACTGATCGACTTCGGCGGCGCTCACAGCGCCCTGCCCGACCCGCTCATGGATGCGCCGGGCCAGTTCGTCGAGCTGCATGAGGTAGCCGTCACCCACTTCCCAGAAATGAATGACCTGCTTCATGAAACTGAAGTTGTGGAAATTCAGGTACATCCAGATGATGCCGTTTACGTCATCCGGGTGATTGCCGCCCTGAATGATTCCACTTCTGGCCTCGGCCAGGGACGGATTGGGCTGATCGAGAGCCTTGCGCAGCGCATGGCCGCCCTGGGGGACGGAGAAGGCTTTTTGATACTTGAGGTAGTCACGCTCATCATGCCGGTTGGCATACAGGCTCAAGTAGTGGATGGCGTCCTTCTGCCCCTTGGACCAGAGACTCTCCCCCGCCACATAGCTGCGCACGGCAGACATGGTGTAGAGACTGACGCATCCCAGCAACGCCTGAAACAGCGCGACGGCAATGAAAGGCCATACGATGCCCAACAGACGGGGCTTGGAGAAGATCCATGGTTGCTTCATGGGTTTCACGTCACCACATGCCTGAATAAACGTCTAGCGCAGAGACTAGGCTAAATTCGCCCATGATGGCAGGTGATTCTCCCGCAATCGAGCCAACCTGTGCGCTGATAGAGGCTTCGCGCATCAGATTTGTTGCAAATGTCCGTACAGTTTGGCGTACAGACCTCCATCGGCAATCAACTGCTGATGGTCACCATCTTCCACAATACGCCCGCCATCGAACACCAGTACCCGGTCGGCCTGCTTCACGGCCGAGAGGCGGTGGGCAATGATCAGCGTCGTGCGACTGCGCAGAAAACGTGCGAGCGCCTGATGCAGGTTGTATTCGGTGGCAGCGTCCAGCGCCGAGGTGGCCTCATCGAGGATCACTACTTTGGGGTCGGACAGCACCATGCGCGCGATAGCCATGCGCTGGCGCTGGCCACCCGACATTCTGACCCCGGAGCGTCCGACCACGCTGTCCAGACCTTGTGGCAGATCGCGGATCGCAGAATCGAGTTGCGCAACTTCCAGCGCACGCCAGCAGGCTTCATCGCTGCAGTCGCGGCCCATGGTCAGGTTGGCGCGCACGGTGTCGTTGAACAGCGCCGGATGCTGCAGTACCACGGCGACGTTCTCGCGCACGGTTTCCAGGCCGATATCCTGCTGGCTGACACCGCCAAAACGGATCACCCCGGTGCGCGCTGTATAGAGCCCCAGCAGCAACTGCACCAACGTGCTCTTGCCGCCACCACTGGCACCGACAATGGCGACCTTTTCTCCCGGCGCGATGTTCAGGTTCAACTGGTCCAGGACCAGGTCTTCGCCATAACCGAAAGTCAGGCCACGCACTTCGACCCCGACGGTTTCCTTACCCTCGAACGGATCAATACCGCCGGCATATTGCGGCTCATCGGCGCGCGCCAGTAACTCATTGATGCGTGTCAGGGCACCGCCTGCGGCATAGTAGGCGTATTGCAGGTTCAGCAATTGCTCGACTGGCGTCATCATGAACCACAGGTAGCTGAACACCGCGAGCATCTGCCCGATGGACAGGTCCGAGAACAGCACGGTAAGCATTGCTGCGGCGCGAAAGATATCGATACCGAACTGGAACAGCAGACCGCTGGCACGGCCCGAGGCGTCGCTTTTCCATTGTGAATTGATTGCGTAATCACGCACTTCCTGCGCACGTACGCCCAGGCGTCCCAGAAAGAAGCCTTGTCTGTTACCCGCCCGAACTTCCTGAATCGCATCCAGCGTCTCGCTCAGTGCCTGGGTGAACCGCGACGTGCTGTCGTTCTCCAGCTTCTTGAGGTGCTTGACGCGCTTGCCCAGTTTCACCGTGAGCAGGATGACCAGCGGGTTGAACAGCATGATCAGCAGCGCCAGCTTCCAGTGCATCCACATCAGAATGCCTGCAGTGCCTGCCAGCGTCAGCGTGGCCACCAGCAGACGACTGAGGGTTTCACCGACGAACTTGTCCAGCGTATCCAGATCGGTGACCAGGTGTGTGGTCACCGTGCCACTGCCCAGGCTTTCGTATTCACGCAGGGAAATACGCTTGAGCCGTTCGATCAGCCGCAGCCGGATACGATAGACGATGTCCTTGGCCAGCCCGGCGAACAGCCGCGCCTGCAGCACGTTGAACACCAGCGCCCCGACCCGCAGCACCAGTGTCAACGACAGCATCAGACCAATGTAGCCCGCCGCCTTTTGCCAGTTGCCAGGCAGCAAGTGATCCATGACCTTGAGCGCAGCATCGCCACGGCCCAGCAACACCTCGTCGACCAGCAACGGCAGCAGCAACGGGATAGGCACGCTGCACAGCGTGGCCAGCACTGCGACACCATTGGCCAGCCACAGGGCTTTTTTATGCCGCAGGGCGAGACGACGGATCTCGGCCCAGCTCAGCGCATCGCTGCGCGTGGTGTGCGACTGTCGGGCAGCCTCAGGCACTTCATCATGCACTGGCTGCACGCTCCAGCCATCGACCCAGCAAGGGCGAAAGGCTGCTCAGTGGCTGATAACCGTTGGTCAGCAGCGCCAACTGACCGTTGCGCTCGGCCAGCAGGGTGGGGAATCCGGCGATGCCCAGATNGTGGCCCCCTGCCGCTGCGGACTTTCGAACTCATCGGCAAATGCCTGACGCGACAGCCCCGTCTGCTCGGCGAGTTCGGCCAGCACTGACGGACGCGTCACGTCCCGGGCCTCGCTGTAGAACGCACGCTGAATGAGCCCGACCAGTGCCCAGGCGCGGTCAGGGTCCAGCTGCCTTGCTGCAGTGACGGCCAGACAAGCGGGTGTGGTGTCATAGACAAACCCTTCCGGCAGCGCACCTTCACGAAGAAACGGCTGGCCGGTGGCCTCTTCGACCGCCTGCCAGTGCTCAAGAATGTAACGACGCTTGGCCGGCTCCAGCGCAGCACCTTCGGAGCGCAGACCGCCCATGACCAGATGCAGCGGCACACCCGCCGCCCGAGCCTGTTGCACCAACGCGTCGGCAACCGGGGCGAAACCCCAGCACCAGGAGCACATCGGGTCCATGACATAGATCAGGCGGGCAGACATGGCTCAGGCCTCGGAGGGTAAACGATAGTTGCGACCGATCGGATGAGGCTGGTTACGTGCCTTGGCCAGTTCGATCTGCTTTTGCCGGTCGATGGCGCTACGTCGCGTCTTCTCGCTCAGCGAATCCCAGCAATGCGGGCAACTGACGCCAGGCGAGTAATGCTCGCTGGCGCGGTCCTCGGCACTGATGGGCGTGCGACACGCGTGGCACTGATCATAATCGCCTTCGGTCAGGTCATGACGCACCGTGACCCGATTGTCGAACACGAAACACTCGCCGCGCCACTGACTTTCCTGCTCGGGGACCTCTTCCAGGTACTTGAGAATGCCGCCCTTGAGGTGATAGACCTCTTCGAAGCCCTCGCCAAGCATGTAACTCGAGGCTTTTTCGCAACGGATGCCGCCGGTACAGAACATGGCGACCTTCTTGTGTACTGCCGGGTCGAAATGCGCCTTGATGTATTCCGGAAACTCTCGAAACGACGTGGTCTTCGGATCGATGGCGCCCTCGAAGGTGCCGATCGAGACTTCGTAATCGTTGCGAGTATCGATCAGCAGCACTTCGGGATCGCTGATCAGGTCGTTCCAGTCCTTGGGCTCGACGTAAGTACCGACGCTCTTGTTCGGGTCGACGCCTTCGACACCGAGGGTCACGATCTCTTTCTTGAGTTTGACCTTGGTGCGGTAGAACGGCTGCTCGTCGCAGTAGGATTCCTTGTGATCGATGTCGATCAGACGCGGGTCGTTCTTCAACCACGCCATCAGACCATCGATGCCTTCGCGGCTGCCGGACACGGTGCCGTTGATGCCCTCGTCGGCGATCAACAGCGTGCCCTTGATGCCATTGTCGACCATCGCCTGCAACAGCGGCTCGCGCAGCTGCACGTAATCGCTGAGGGTGACGAACTTGTACAGCGCGGCCACGACGATCGGCTGAGTCATCGGCTCTTGAGTCATGTATCTCTCCAGTGGCGACCCTCGCAAAGGGCCTACCGGGTAAAAAATTGCGGACCAAAAAAACGCACCGGCCAGGCGGCGCGGTGCGGATTCTAGCAAAAACCGGAGTACAGCAGACAGCTCGGCGGGGCAATCGCCCCCGGCAAGGGGGCCGGATCAGTAAAAAGCCCTGATCAGTGCCCGCCGGCGCAGGTCGGCGAAGCAGGCGCTGCACCGACCTTCGACCATTCTTCAGGCGTGTAAGTGTGCAACGCCAGCGCATGAAACTCGCCCATGAGCGGGCCCAGCGTGGCGTAGACCTTCTGATGCCGCTTGACCGAGTTCAAGCCCTGAAACTGATCACTGACCAGAACAGCCTTGTAATGGGTCTGCTGGCCACGACTGTGCATATGACTCTCGTCGAGCACTTGCAGATGATGCGGTTGCAGCAGCGCAAGCGCCGACTCGATTCGTTGTTGCATGGTCATGATGGAAATCGCCTGTCAGGGCTTTTTGGCCGGAGCCGGAGCAGCTGCCTTGGCAGGTTCCAGTTCGGCAGTCATGTCAGCCAGCAGCTTGTTGACGACCGGAACAGCGCTTTCCAGCTTGCTCTGGGTCAACTGGGCCGACTGCTGAGCCAGCTCAGGCATCTTGGTCATCACTTTCTTGCCCAGTGGCGACTGGTAGAACGCAACCAGATCCTTCAGCTCGCTTTCGGTGAAGTTGGCGGTGTACAGCTTGACCATCTCGGGCTTGAGCTTGTTCCAGCCAATGGCTTGGTCCAGAGCGGTGTTGGCCTTGGCCTGATAGGTTTCAAGCAGGGCTTTTTTCGATGCAGGTGCCTTGGTTTCAGCAAAACGCTGAGCGAACATCTGCTGAACCTGAGCGTAGACCGGAGCGCCCAGGCGATCGGCGTTGGCAAGCTTCAGGAACGTTTCGGCGCTCGCGTTGTGACTGGCGGTGTCGGCGAAGACCTGGCCGCTGGCACAGACCAGGGCTACCGCGGTACAAATGGCACGAAGACGGGTCATCGAGTTTCCTTATCTAGCAAACGAGGCATTACCCCAGGGCCGACCATTCTGCGCTTATCTGGGCTTTTGGCTCAACCCCCGGTTCACCCAGCGGTTAAAAAGCACTGCGCGGGAACCCTGTGGGCATATGGACACCTAACCCTGCAACGCACTTAAAGGAGTAAGACCAGTGAGCCGCACCGAAACCGATAGCATTGGCCCGATCGAAGTCCCCGAAGATGCCTACTGGGGCGCGCAGACCCAACGCTCACTGATCAATTTTGCGATTGGCGACCAGCGAATGCCGTTGCCCGTCCTGCACGCGTTGACCCTGATCAAGAAAGCCGCAGCACGTGTCAACGATCGAAATGGCGACTTGCCTGCCGACATCGCCCGCCTGATCGAACAGGCCGCCGATGAAGTGCTCGATGGTCAGCATGACGCGCAATTTCCGCTGGTGGTCTGGCAGACCGGCAGTGGCACGCAAAGCAACATGAACGTCAACGAGGTGATCGCAGGCCGCGCCAACGAACTGGCTGGCCAGGGTCGTGGCGGCAAGTCGCCGGTCCACCCCAACGATCATGTCAATCGCTCGCAAAGCTCCAATGACTGCTTCCCGACGGCCATGCACATCGCCACAGCTCAGGCGGTCAAGGCGCAGCTGCTGCCCGCCATCGCCGAATTGTCCAGCGGGCTGGCCGAACAGGCCGCGCGGCACATGAAGCTGGTCAAGACCGGGCGCACGCACATGATGGACGCAACGCCGATCACCTTCGGCCAGGAGCTGTCCGGGTTTGTCGCGCAACTCGATTACGCGGAAAAAGCCATTCGCGCCGCCCTGCCCGCCGTTTACGAGCTGGCTCAGGGCGGGACAGCAGTCGGCACCGGACTCAATGCGCCCAAGGGCTTTGCCGAGGCCATTGCAGCAGAACTCGCCGCCCTCTCCGGTCTGCCGTTCGTCACGGCGCCCAACAAGTTCGCCGCGCTGGCCGGTCATGAGCCGCTCGCAGCGCTGTCCGGCGCACTGAAGACGCTGGCCGGTACGTTGATGAAGATTGCCAACGATCTGCGCCTGCTGGGCTCAGGCCCGCGTGCAGGGCTGGCAGAAGTCAGACTGCCCGCCAACGAGCCCGGCAGTTCGATCATGCCCGGCAAGGTCAACCCGACCCAGTGCGAGGCTTTGTCGATGCTGGCCTGCCAGGTCATGGGCAACGACGTGACCATCGGTTTCGCCGCCAGTCAGGGTCACCTGCAACTCAACGTGTACAAACCGGTGATCATTCATAACATTCTGCAGTCGATTCGCCTGCTGGCCGATGGCTGCAGCAATTTCAACGAGCACTGCATCGCGGGCATGGAGCCGGATGGCGAAAAAATGGCTGAACACCTGGAGCGCGGCCTGATGCTGGTCACCGCACTCAATCCGCATATCGGCTATGACAAGTCGGCGCAGATTGCCAAGAAAGCCTACACCGAGGGGCTGACCCTGCGCGAAGCGGCATTGGCCCTCGGCTACCTGACCGATGAAGAGTTCGACGCTTGGGTGCGGCCGGACAAAATGCTCGAGGCAGGCAGTAATGGCTGATGCCAGAAGCGGCGCAACGCCTCTGGAGGGCAATGGCAAACGAATCCTGATGGTCTACGGCACGCCGAAGGCCATCAGTTTCTGCCACGCGCTGGGTGACGCGTATGCGCAGACGGCACGGGGCGAAGGGCATGTAGTGCGGGTTATCAAGCTCGGCGAACTGGACTTCGATCCGATTCTGCACAACGGCTACGATCAGACTCAGACACTTGAGCCCGACCTGCTCGAAGCCCAGCGCCAGATCCACTGGGCCGAGCATCTGGTCTTCGTCTATCCGGTCTGGTGGGGCGGTTTGCCGGCATTACTGACGGGCTTTTTCGACCGGGTGCTGACACCCGGTTTTGCGTTCAAGGTGCATGGTCGCAAGCATTCATCCAATGAGCTGCTCCGAGGCCGGACGGCGGAGCTGATGGTCGCCATGGACACGCCGCCACGCTACTTTCACTGGATATACGGCGCGCCGGCTCACCGGCAGATGGTGCGGACCATACTCGGCTTTTGCGGGATAAAGACCAAACGTCTGACCGAGTTTGCCCCGGTACACAGCGCCAGCGAACAGCAGCGTCAGGAGTGGATTATTCAGGCGCAGGGGCTGGGCAGACGCTGATCTGCCCCACCACCCGCACGTCAGGCCTGCGCCAGCCGCGCCTTGCGTGCCCTTAGCCCGGCGACCAGCGAGGGGCCAAGCGCCGTCAGCGCCGACCCTGCCACCACCAGCAGCGCACCGCCATAACCCAGCATGTTCAACTCTTCAGCCTGCACGTAGTCCGGCCACAGCCAGGCGGCAACCGCCACGGCGGTCAGCGTGACCAAGGGCGTCAGCGCGAGCGTCGCACTGACCCGCGAGGCCTCCCAGTGCGCCAGCGCTTCAGCGAAGGCACCGTAAGCCACCAGCGTATTCAGACAGCAGGCCAGCAGCAGCCAGCCCTGCAACGGGCTTAACAACAACGCCTCGGCAGGGTGCGCCCACGGCGTGAGCAACAGGGCGCAAAACAGGTAGATCACCATCATCACCTGCAGCGAATTCCATACCGTCAGAAGCTGCTTCTGACTCAACCCGTAGAACGTCCAGATGGTCGAGGCCAGGAGCACCACCAGTACGCCCAGGGTGTAATCGCCCAACGAGGTGAAAAGCTCCACCAGCCGCTGATTGAAAAAGAACCCGAAGCCCACCAGCAGCACCGCCAGACCGATGCCCTGCCCCAGACTGAAACGCTCCTTGAACAGAAAGATGCTGCTGATCAACAGAAAAATCGGACCGACCTGAACCAGCAATTGTGTGGTACCCGGGCTCAGCAACCGCAAGCCAATGAGATAGAGCACATAGTTGCCGACCAGACCGAACACGGCCAGCCCGACCAGCACCCTGCCCTTGCGTCCCAGCACCTTGAAACTGGGCAGGCGTTTGACCGACGCCAGCCAGATGAACAACAGCGCCCCGGACACAGCCAGACGGAACCAGGTCACGGTCACCGGATCCATCACCTGCAGCACCTGCTTGAGCTTGATCGGCAAAATCCCCCACAGCAGCGCGGTCAACAGTGACAGACAAAGGCCATAGACCCAGCGACCAGACGAGATGTGCATCGCAACTTCCGCAAGAGATAGAACAGAACACTCATTCTAGGCGCTGATCGGCAAAGCAACAGTTACAGCTGGATGCAGTTAACGGCGCAAATTGTGTTCCTTACCGCTGGCCGCCGTGATTGCGCTGGTAGGTCTCACTGCCCATGGCCTGAATCTGACCTTCGATCAACGCATCGAACGGCTTGAGCAACGCCTCGAACGAGGTGGGTGCTTCCAGCATCTGCAAGGTATGCACGATGGCCTCAAGTGTCGACAAGGCTTCCGGGCCCGGCGCCTTGCGCAAGCGATAACGCGAAACAGGCACGTCGCCCGGCGTCACCCTTGGCAGCTCGGCGAGCAAGGGGTTGAGGTGCAGCAGTTTGCGCGCCTTGCGCCACGTGCCATCCGGCACGACCAGCAGCATGGGCAGTGAATCCTGCGCATAAGGCGTCAGCGTCTGCGCAGCCTCACCCGGAAACAGCAATCGAGGCTGATAGCCGGGCGGATTCAGAATCTGCTGCAGATCGTCGAACACTTCGCCCACCAACAACTGCGCGTTGACCAGACCGAGCGCGGCCAGTCGGGCGGTGTTCAAGGCATGGCCGACTTCATCGGGATGCTGCAGGATCAACACTCGCGTGCGGCTGTCCAGCTGCGGAATCAGGGCGCACAGACAATGCGTGGCAGGACGCAGACAACGCTCACAACGGGCGCGGGACATGGATCAGTACTCGGTCAATCTCACAAGGTTAAAGGTGCTGCACGGCACAACGAATCAGCGTTGCCACCAACCGCCTGTCGAACAGCCCTGCATTTTAAACAAATCGGCACCGTAACGGCGGGGCAATCCACAGCCGCAACGGCGATTTGAGCTAGCCTCATGGGTCTGGGCTGGAGAAATGAAGTACGCCTGTTGTATCTGACAAGATCCACATCAGGGGCTTTCATGAATCGCGAAGAGATCAGGCAAAAGGTATTCAACGCCCTAGGCATCATTCTAGTGGACAAGAGCGCGATTCAGGATGACGCCACGCTCGCCGATCTGGCCCTTGATGACGATGATATCGAGCTGTTTTTCCTCGAACTGAAGGAAGCCCTCGGCTTCACACTCACGGAAACCATCAGGACAGCGGTGATCGCCAGCCCCGGACAGTTTGCGTTGCACAGGATCATAGGACTGATTTTATTGCAGGAGACGGAAAAGGGCTCGATAGAGCCGAAGAACGAGCCCGGGCATCAGCATTAGCGCCGGCTCTTGTATCGGGACGCCCTGTGCGCCCCGACGAAACTCAACATGCGCACTACCCTGTGGCCAGGATCAGGCGAGAAGCTTACCGGCGTTGACGGCGACGATCGTCATCGGCACGAACCGGAATGGGTTGCAGTTTTGGGCGTTCTATCAGACCCAGTGCAACGCCTACATCGTGGAGCCATTCTTGCAGTTTGCTATTCATAGAGCCCCCTTGAGGGAAATACCCGGCAGTCAATCCGTACTCATCACTCACTAGAGATCATAGAAGCAAATGAACTGTTAGCCGAGTGCAACGAGAAACAATTTTCCCGATGGAGCCAATGTGACATTTGTGCAGGATCGCTTCTAGTCTTTGCGACGGACGGCCTGTTACTGAACATTACGCCGACGATTCGAGCAGCTCAGTCCGGCGGGCTGATCAGGCCATCATTATCGGTCATCGCCCGCTCCAGTAAATCGGCGGGCAGACTCTTGCTGGCCCGCGCACCGAGCAGTTTGAGTTGTTCGCTGCGGCTGATCAGGTTACCGCGCCCTTCGGTGAGCTTGTTGCGCGCTGCCGAATAGGCCTTATCCAGCTGTTGCAGGCGGTTGCCTACCTCATCCAGATCCTGAATGAACAATACGAACTTGTCGTATAGCCAGCCTGCCCGCTCGGCGATCTCACGGGCGTTCTGGCTCTGACGCTCCTGCTTCCACAAGCTGTCAATCACCCGCAACGTGGCCAGCAGGGTCGTGGGGCTGACAATCACGATGTTGCGGTCGAAGGCTTCCTGAAACAGATTCGGCTCGGCCTGCAAGGCGGCAGAAAAAGCCGCTTCGATCGGCACGAAAAGCAGAACGAAATCCAGACTGTGAAGCCCTTCTAGACGCTTGTAATCCTTGCCCGACAAGCCTTTGACATGGTTACGCAACGACAGTACGTGCTGCTTCAGCGCAGCCTGTCCAATCACCTCGTCATCGGCAGACACATATTGCTGGTAGGCCGTCAGGCTGACCTTGGCGTCGACCACCACCTGCTTGTCGCCCGGCAACATGATCAGCACGTCAGGCTGAAAGCGCTCACCGTCCGGCCCCTTGAGGCTGATTTGCGTCTGGTACTCACGGCCCTTTTCAAGCCCGGCATGCTCCAGCACGCGTTCCAGGATCAACTCGCCCCAGTTGCCCTGGGTCTTCTGCCCCTTCAAGGCGCGTGTCAGGTTGGTCGCCTCATCACTCAAACGCTGATTCAACTGCTGCAGACGTTCCAGCTCCTTGGCCAGGGAGAAGCGTTCGCGCGCTTCGTTCTGGTAACTTTCCTCGACACGCTTTTCGAACGACTGGATACGTTCCTTGAGCGGCGTGAGCAATTGGCCCAACTGCTGCTGGCTGGTCTCGGCGAAGCGCTGCTCGCGCTCATCGAAAATCTTGCCCGCCAGTTCGGCGAACTGCGCGCGCAGTTCATCCCGGGAACCCTGCAAATCGTTCAGGCGCTGCTGATGGCCATCCTGCTGTTCGCGCAACTCAGCGTTAAGCGCGGCACACTGCGCATCAAGACGGCGCAACTCCGCCTCTCTGGCGGCACGTTCATGATTCCAGTCCTGCGCCGTTTCGCGCGCGTTATCGCTTTCCTGGCGCAGCAACTCGACCTCGCGGCGCAATGCCGCAAGGTCAGCCTGCTTGGCCGCATTGGCCTGACTGAGGTCGCTGACCTCGTCACGGCACGCATCCAGCTGGGCATTGAGACCCTCCTGCGCCATTTGCGCCATGCTCAGACGCTCGTCGAGCAGGGCGCTCTCAGCCTGGCGAGCGGCCAGACGGCGCTGCAAATGCCAGAGCAGGCCCAGCAAGGGCAATGCTGCTGCGCCAAGCCCCAGTAACAGGCTGTTCAGGTCCAGTGCCATAAAGACTCCATGCGGGCTGAATAATAAGGGCCAGCGGCAGTTTGGGTAGAGCGTGATAGTGCAGCAGAAACATCGTCTCGGGTGAGACGGGATCAACAGGCGGGGGTAAATCGGGGGAACGGATTGTACGCGTTTTCAGCGCGGCACACAGCCCCTATTAGGGGGACATTTTGCGCGGGACAATCCACAGAAGCTGTGGATAACTCAGTGGACAACCCCCCTTTAACTTCCGCAAACGCAAGCAGCATGGGGCCTGCGCTCAAACTGACGATTTTTTCACCAGCTAAAAAAAACGATGTTTTTCATTGACTTAATAATTCACCATCATAAATCAAACCCTTAGCTTCGGTTGTGACAGTGATGTGGCAGCTTGTGCCGCTAATGTGCACAACTCATGAGCATGCCCCTTTTTCATCATTTCACGCGTCATGTAATGTTTGCTCAATTGCAACGTATTCTCAATGAATACAAGGCTTTCAGCAGGTTTTCAGGTGCTGGATCGACAGGGCTGACGACGCATTTCGAGCATTATTCGGGGCGATGAAAGCGACGCAGGCGACAAATTGCACAACCCGCGGTCCAAGCACTGGCAAAAATGCACCTCACCCTAATTCACCAACGATTCAGTGAAGGAATCCATGAAGGAGATCGCCAGGTTCTTCCTGCTGTTGTTGGCCGTCTGCCTCGTCGCCCTGGCAGTCAGTATCGTACTGCCACCCCCGGACGGCGGCGTGTTCGCCTACAGCGTGCTGCTGTCGGCGATTGCCCTGATGCTGATCATCTGCAGCGATCTGAGCAACGGGCGTATCAACGCGACAGGCGATATCATGCGCGCCATCGAAAGCCGCAGGTCACTACGGCTGACCGTAGCCGCCTACCTGCTGGGCTGCTCGATGGTTGCATCGGTTACCGTACTGATCTATCGACTGGTCGGGCACTGGTGAAGATTCATTCACTGCCACTTGCAATGTTCCGATGAGGCGGGTAATATCGCCGCCGTTAGTACCAAGCTGAAAATCAATTCCGGTCGACAAGTCCCCCGACAGACACTCCTCCATGCGACGAGAATGTTGGCAACAAGGGATCGACCACCTCGATGGTTTCCAGACATGAACCTCTCGCGCTGATGCACCATTTGGGGTGACAGTGCAGTCATGGCTCTCATGGTCTGCTTCAACCAGCCTGCAATTGATCAGGATCTTCACCCGGAGCGTAGAACCTTTGCTCCTGTTGTGTTGCCTGCCCTCCTAAGTACCTACCGGTCAGCCAGAGCGCCATACGATAAAGCGCGCTTCAACTGCCTGTCTTTGTTCCAGTCAGGTTCTCCGCCCAGCCAGGCTTTTGTATCAAATGTCGGCCCGCGTTTACTGGAATCTTTATTTTTGCACGGTATTGTTCCGTGTTGCTTCAGGAAACACCTTGAATATGAATACTCAGACTCAACATGCAATTCACACATTGACCAATGCTTTTGCCCCGATGAACTGCCTGATCATGGCCGCTCGCAAAGGCTGCTTCAGCTTCACCATCGTCAATGAACACGGCATCGCCCGCCACAGCGAACGCCTGTACCCCGATCAGTACGCCAGCGCCGAGCCGCTGCAGGCCGTGATCGAGCGTACCCGTCAGGCCCTCATCGCCTGACGAAAACGCTGCACCGCAAGCCGAAAGCCCCGCACTGCAAAGGCGGGGCTTTTTTTATGCGCGCTTTGTATCGTCTGCATCACACAATGCCTGCAGCACTGGAACTTGCTCTAAATTGCAATTCCTACTCCCTTGATGGGATTGTCCTACAAGAATAGCTCTAAATCGGGCTCCTCAGCCTATAGCGCGCCGTCGAAAATGTTGGTAATTTTCGACCGGTGAACAACAAGGAGTTCTAATAATGAAAATAATGACAAAAGCACTGAACCGGACAACGCTTGGACTCGCATTGGGTCTGGCCTCTTCTCAACTGCTCGCTGCCGGCTTTGCCCTCAACGAACAAAGCATCAGCGGCATGGGCACCGGCTTTGCAGGTCGCTCCTCGTCAGCCGATGACGCAAGCACCGTATTCGGCAACCCTGCCGGTATGTCCCGCATCAAACGCGAACAAATCAGCGTCGGCGCAGCTGCCGTGATCGCCAAGACCGACATCGACAACGGTCGTGGCACATTTGGCGGCAGCAACGACGGCGATATGGTTCCGGTGGTCGGCGTACCCATGGGCTACTACGTCAAACCAATCGATGATCACTGGGCATTTGGTCTGGGCGTGTACGTACCGTTCGGCCTGGTCACTGATTACGAAAAAGGCTTCGCTGGCCGCTATTTTGGCGACAAGAGTCACGTCCAGGTCGTGACCTTCCAGCCGACCGTCAGTTATGCATTCAACGACAAGGTCTCCATCGGTTTCGGCCCGACGATCAACCGTATCGACGGCGAGCTGACCTCTGCGACCCTGAATACTAGCTCGCTTGGCCGTAACGACGGCAAGGTGAAGATCGAAGGCGATGACACCGCAGTCGGCTTCAATGCCGGCATTCTGGTCCAGGCTACCGACACCACCCGCCTGGGCCTGACTTACCACTCCAAGGTCGATTACAAGCTCAAGGGCAAGACCAAGATCGAAGGTTCGGGCTTTGGTCCGTTCGGCGGTCAGAAGTATGACGCTTCGCTGGACATCTCCACGCCTGAGTCCGTGGACTTCTCCATCACCCAGCAGATCGACGAGAACTGGACGGTCTACGCCGGCAGTACCTGGACTCGCTGGAGCCGCCTGCAAGACATCACCGTCAACAACGATGGCGTCCCTGCCCTGCTGGGCGGTTCCGCAGGCCCAATCGGCACCATCACCGAAGAACAGAACTGGCACGACACCTGGGCACACGCCATCGGTGCGTCGTATAAGGTCAATAAAGAGTGGACGCTGCGCACCGGCTTCTCCGTTGATCAGTCGCCGACCAACAACGTCAACCGCTCCCCACGCATCCCGACCGGCGATCGCAAGATCATCAGCTTCGGTGCAGGCTGGAGCCCGACCGACGACCTGACCATCGACGTGGCGTATTCGTACCTGCGTGAAGACGAAACCAAGATCCGCGACAGCAGCCCGTCTAAAGGCTCGTACAGCGCCGACTACCGCAACACCGCTCACGGCCTGGGCACTTCGGTTACCTATCGCTTCTGATAGCAACTGCCANCCGCAACCAGTGATGGTTGCGGGCTTTTTTATTGCGTGCCTGGAGCGCTCAGACCTGCATTGATTGACTAGCGTGCCGATGCTCCACGTCGGCATGCAGTTCTGGGCGCTCTGCGTCCTCTTTGTGGCGCTCCGCGTCACACAAGGGTTTGCGATGCCAGGTCGATTCAGACAAGACTCAAACCGCCCTTTTTTGCCCCCTAAGGCTTCGACGCAATCGCCTTCTCAATGGCTGCGATCAGCTCCGGATCATCCGGCTTGGTCATGCTGGAGAAGTTGGCGATGACCTTGCCCTGGCGATCAACCACGTATTTGTAAAAGTTCCAGCGCGGCGCACTGCTCTGCTCGGCCAGCACCTTGAACAAGTGGGTCGCATCGTCACCGCGTACCGCCTGCGGCTCGGTCATGGTGAAGGTCACGCCATAGTTGACGTAGCAGACCTTGGCGGTCTCCTCACCATCCTTGGCTTCCTGTTTGAAATCATTGGACGGCACGCCCAACACCTCGAGCCCCTGCCCCTTGTAGCGCTGACTCAGCTCTTCAAGACCTTTGAACTGCGGGGCGAAGCCGCAGAAGCTGGCAGTATTGACCACCACCAGCGGCTTGCCGGCGAAGCGTTTGCACAGGTCGATGTTTTCCTTGGCGCGCAGCTTGGGCAATTCGCCTTGCAGCAATGGCGGGCAGTCGGCAGCCATTGCTGCACCGCTCACGGCCAGCAGCAAAAGAGGGATCGAAAGAAAGCGAATGTTCATCATGGCGGCCCTGAATATTGTTGTCGTCTGCCGACACGCTACCCCATGCCAGAGCGTCTGCCTAGCAAGCGCCCATTCCCAGTTGCAGAGCGGCCAGCCCGACATGCTGCCAGGCCCACCAGAGCAATCCCAGCACCACCGCGCCCACCAGCAGTGCCATCAGCAAAGGCCATCGCCGACTCATGCCAGACTGCCCTGCGCCTGCAAGCGCGCCACCGGGCGCTCGCGCACCGGCCAATTGAGCGCCGCCGCGAGCAGACTCAGCAGAATCGAGACTTGCCAGATCAGGTCGTAGCTGCCGGTGCGGTCATACACCAGCCCGCCCAGCCAGCCACCGAGGAAGGCGCCCAACTGGTGAAACAGAAAGACGATGCCGCCCAGCATCGACAGGTTACGCACACCGAACAGTGTCGCAACCGTACCGTTGGTCAGCGGCACGGTCGACAGCCACAGCAAGCCCATCGCCACGCCGAACAGATACGCCGTGGTCTGGCTCAAGGGTATCCAGAGAAACAGCACGATCACCACCGCGCGCAACAGGTAAAGCACAGTCAGCAGCCGGGGTTTGGACATGCGCCCGCCCAGCCAGCCTGCGGTATAGGTGCCGAAGATATTGAACAGGCCAATCAGGGCCAGCACTGTAGTGCCAACCTTGGCGGGCAAGTGCTGATCCACCAGGTAGGCCGGTAAGTGCACGCCAATGAAGACCACTTGAAAACCGCAGACAAAGAACCCCAGCGCCAACAGCCAGAACCCCGAATGCGAGCACGCCTCGCGTAGCGCCTCGCCGAGGGTCAGTTCGACGCCGGTGGATACACTCGGCGTATCCTTGAGCATGCCCACCAGAGGCAGGATCAACGCCACCATCACACCCAGCACCAGCAAGGCGCCGGACCAGCCCAGCCAGCTGATCAAACCCAATGTACCGGGCAGCATGGCGAACTGACCGAATGAGCCGGCGGCGCTGGCGATCCCCATGCCCATACTGCGTTTTTCCGCAGGCAGCGCACGCCCCACGACCCCCAGGATGACCGAAAACGATGTGCCGGACAGACCGATACCGATCAGCAGACCGGCGCTCAATGAAAGGCTGAGGGAAGAATCGGCGGTACTCATACACAGCAGACCTGCTGCATACAGCACACCGCCGACGGAGACAACTTTCGCCGCCCCGAATCGATCTGCCAGCGCCCCGGCGAAGGGCTGCGCCAAGCCCCACATCAGATTCTGCAGGGCGATGGCAAAGGCAAAGACTTCACGCCCCCAGCCAAACTCGGCACTCATGGGTGCCAGAAACAGACCGAAGCCGTGCCGCGTACCCAGCGAAAGCGCAAGAATCAACGCACTGCCCAGCAGAACCCAGCCACTGGTACGCCAGATCGATGTCATGGTTAAGCTCCCTGCGCTTTGTGTTACATGGTTTGACCCGCAATTCGCGAAGCTACGCGCTGCCGGTAAAAGCTGTCAACAAAGCGTTGTGCAGGGTCTCAAAGCAGCGCCAGCGTCAGCAGCACCGCCAATTCCAGCAGCTCAAGCAATGCCCCGGCCGTATCGCCGGTGCAGCCGCCCAGACGGCGCATCATCAACTGCCGCAGCCAGAAGAAACAAACGGCGCAGACCAGCAATACAGCTACCCCTGACCAGCCGGCGAGCAGCACGCACACAATGGCAGTGGCGGCCAAAACCTTGCGTCCAGGGCCACGCGGCAGGTGATCGGCGAGCGCCTGCCCCAATCCCCCGGAACGCACATACGGCGTTCCCAGAAACAGCCCAAGCATGGCCGCGCGCCCGATCACCGGCGCCAACAGCAGCCAGACACTGGCATGGCTCTCGATCAGCGCCAGAATCGCAGCAAACTTGAGCAGCAACACCAAGACCAGCGTGACCACGGCGATAGGCCCGCTGCGTGGGTCCTTCATGATCTTCAAGGTGCGTTCACGGTCACCGAAGCCGCCCAGCCAGGCGTCAGCACTGTCGGCCAGACCGTCCAGATGCAGGCCGCCGCTGAGCAATACCCAGGCACTGAGTACCAGCGCGGCGTGCAGCATGAGCGGCGTACCACTGAGCAAGGTGTTGAAGCCCAGCAGCAGCGTGCCGAACACCGCCCCGACCAACGGGTAGTACAGCAAGGAGCGTCCTAGCTCTTCAGGGCGCGGCATGCCCGGCAGTCTGATCGGCAGGCTGCCGAGAAATTGCAGGGCGATCCAGAACGGCAGCATCTCAGATCTCCGTGAGTACGCGATCAGCAGCGACCTGAATCGACAACAGCGCGCCATGCCCGACCACCACCTGCAACAGTTGCTCACGCGGCAAACCACGCGCCTGCGCCACCAGCAAGCGCATGACACCGCCATGACTGACCAGCAACACGCGCTCACCGGCGTAAGCCTGATGCAGACGCTCAATGGCACTCAATACCCGGCTCGAGAAATCCAGCACCGGCTCGCCGTTGGGGGGTGTGAACGCGTAGGGGTCCGCCCAGAACAGACCCAGGCCCTGCGCATCGGTTTCCATGAGTTGCGCAGGGCTGTGCCCTTCCCAGTCGCCGAAATGCAGCTCCTGCAAACCTGGCTCCAGGTGCAGAGGCAACGACAAGCGCTGCGCCAGCTCTTCGGAGAAACGTGCGCAACGTTGCAGCGGCGAGCTGACAATCCGCGTCCAAGGGCCGCCATCGACCACCGCCGCACGCATCTGCTGCCAGCCAGACTCGGTCAGCGCGTCGTCGAGACTGCCGCGCAGGCCGCCGCCCAGTTCGGTTTCGCCGTGCCGCAACAGGTCCAGGTGCAAGGTCATGCGGGGCGATCCGCCACAGCCGCTTCGGCAAACGTCGCCATGCCGCTGTGCAGCTCGCACGCCAGGCGTACCAGCGGCACAGCCAGTGCGGCACCGCTGCCCTCGCCCAGACGCAAACCGAGGTCCAGCAGCGGTTCGGCCTGCAGCGTTTCCAGCAGATGCCGATGGCCCGGTTCGGCGCCCCGATGACCGAACAACAGCCAGTTGCGGCAGGAAGGATTCAGGCGCACCGCTACCAGCGCGGCCGCGCTGCAAATGAAACCGTCGACCAGTACCGCAATACCTTCCTGCGCGCAGGCCAGGTACGCACCGGTCAGCGCGGCGATTTCGAAGCCGCCCAGGCAGAACAGGCTGTTCAACGGGTCTCCCGCCTGATCGGCGTGCAATGCCAGTGCGCGCTCGATGACATGAGTCTTGTGCTGAATGCCCTCGGCGTTCAGCCCGGTACCGGGTCCGACCAGCAACGGCGCAGCGCACTCCAGCAACGAGCAGGCGACTGCGCTGGCGGCTGTGGTGTTGCCGATGCCCATCTCGCCGCCGATGAACAGTTCAGTGCCGACAGCCTTGGCGCGCAATACGCTGTCACGCCCGGCCTGCAGGGCAGCGAGCCCCTGCTCGACACTCATGGCCGGCCCGTAGGCAAAATTGGCGGTGCCCGCGCCAATGCGCAGATGGCGCACCCCGGGCAAATCCATTGGCGACAGAGTGCCCAGATCGACCACGTCCAGTTGCGCGGAGAGCTGACGCGCCAGCACGCTGATCGCGGCGCCGCCGTTGACGAAGTTGTGCAGCATCTGCCCGGTGACTTCCTGTGGATACGCCGACACACCTTCAGCGACGACACCATGATCAGCGGCAAAAATCGCGATCCACAGTTGATCGGCGGACGGACGCTCACGCCCTTGCAAACCGGCCAGCTGTACCGCCAGGCGCTCCAATTGCGCCAGCGAACCGGCGGGTTTGGTCAGTTGCTGCTGACGGGCCAGTGCCGCCTCGCGCATCGGTACATCAATGGCCTGTGCAGGCTTGAGCCACCAGGAATTACTCATAGCGCGGTTCCTTTCAACGTCAGGGGCAAGCCGGCAACGGTCAACACGACACGCTGGCAACGCTCGGCCAGCGCCTGATGCAACAGGCCGGCTTCATCGACATAGCGACGGGTCAGTTCGCCGAGCGGCACGACGCCAAGCCCGGTTTCGTTGCTGACAAAAATGATTTCACCCGGCAGCCCGGCAAGGCTGTCGAGCAGGGATTCACGTTCTTGAAGCAAGCGCTCGGGGTTGTCGAGCATCAGCAGATTGGTCAGCCAGAGGGTCAGGCAATCGACTAGCAGGCAGCAATCGGGCGCCGCATTTTCGCGCAGCATCCGCGCCAGCTCGATCGGCTCTTCGACCAACCCCCAGTGCTCGGGACGGCGTGCGCGATGACTGGCAACACGCTGATTCATTTCGCCGTCCAGAGGCTGACTGGTGGCGATGTAGGTCACCTTCAGCGTGCTGTCGGCGGCCAGTTTTTCCGCCAGGCGACTCTTGCCGGAGCGCGCGCCGCCGAGGATCAATTGCAGCATTCAGTTCGCCTCCAGGCCACACAGTTCGCGAAGCAATGGGCCGTCCAGGTGTTTTTCCACCAGGTCCGCCAGACGTTCGATGTCGCGCTCGCGCAGGGCGTGATAGTCGACGGACTGCACGTTCGCCAACCCCGCCCAGCGCAGTAACGCGCTACAGGCCGCAGGTGATTCGAACAGGCCGTGCAGGTAAGTCCCGAGCACCTGCCCGTCGACACTCTGCGCGCCATCGCAACGCCCGTCGTCCAGTTGCACGGCAGCCTGCTCCAGCGCCGGCCCTGTCGTTACCCCGGCATGAATTTCGTAGCCGATGACCTCGGCGTCTTCCAGGGTCAGACGACCGCGCACATTGCGCAGTTGCTTTTCCGCTTCCAGCACCGTGCTCATTGCCAGTAGGCCAAACCCGGCGCTGGACCCGGCTGCGCCTTCCAGCCCGAGAGGATCGTGCACCTGCTCACCGAGCATTTGCAGGCCGCCGCAGATCCCCATCAGCTTGCCGCCATAACGCAAATGCCGCTCGATGGCGGTGTCCCAGCCATTGTTGCGCAGGTAGTTCAGATCGCTGCGCACGCTTTTCGAGCCGGGCAGAATGATCAGGTCAGCAGGAGGAATCGCCTGGCCGGGACCGATGAACTGCAGATTGACCTGAGGGTGCAGGCGCAGCGGGTCGAAATCAGTGTGATTACTGATGCGAGGCAGCACCGGGACCACCACGTTCAGCACATGCTCGACCTTGTCGGTCTGGCGCTGGTCCAGGCCGTCTTCGGCTTCGAGGTGCAGGTCCATCACGTAGGGCAGCACGCCAACCACCGGCTTGCCGGTGCGTGCTTCCAGCCAGTCCAGACCCGGCTGCAACAAGGCGATGTCACCGCGAAAACGGTTGATGATGAAACCCTTGACCCGCGCCTGCTCACCGGGCGACAGCAGCTCGAGGGTGCCGACCAGATGGGCAAACACCCCGCCACGATTGATATCGGCAATCAGCAGCACCGGGCAGTCGACCGCCTCGGCAAAGCCCATGTTGGCGATATCGTTGGCGCGCAGGTTGATCTCGGCCGGAGAACCCGCGCCCTCGACCACGATCACCGGGTAGCTTTCACCCAGGCGCCGATGGGATTCCAGCACCGCCTGCATGGCGATCTCTTTGTAGCCGTGATACGCCACCGCGTTCATGGTGGTCACTGCACGGCCGTGAATGATCACCTGCGCGCCCGTGTCACTGTTGGGCTTGAGCAGCACCGGGTTCATGTCGGTGTGCGGTTCGAGGTAGCACGCCTGCGCCTGCACGGCCTGCGCGCGGCCGATCTCGCCGCCGTCTGCAGTCACCGCGCTGTTGAGCGCCATGTTCTGCGGCTTGAACGGCACGACCTTGACGCCCTGACGAGTCAGCCAGCGGCACAGGGCCGTCACCAGAGTGCTTTTGCCGGCATCGGAGGTGGTGCCTTGTACCATCAGCGTGCTCATGGGTATTCCTTGCGGTATTCAAGCAGAACATCGTGCAGCCGCAGCCAGTCGGCCTCGTCGCGGGGCAGACCGAAACGCAGACTGGACGACTCGGAGGTGTCACCCTTGAACAGACGCAGCAGCACGCCGCGCCGCGCACAAAACTCATAGAGCGTCTGCGCCTCAGGGGTCACCAGCCATTGGAACAGCGCACAGCCGCCTTGCGGTGTCAGAGCGTAGCGGTCGAGCAACGCCACCAGCCGGTCGCGGGCCTGGTCACAGCGCTCACGTTGACGCGCCTGCCCCTGCTGATCACTGAGGCACACCTGACCGATGATCCGGGTTGGCCCACTGACCGACCAGGGGCCGATTTCCTGCGCCAGCATCCTCAACAGCACCGGCTCGGCCATGACAAAACCGAGCCTCACGCCAGCCAGGCCGAAAAACTTGCCAAACGAGCGCAGGACGATCAGCCCGCTGCGCCCCGTTTCGGCCGCCAGGCTCATGCCCGGCGTGTTATCCATGAACGCTTCATCGACGACCAGCCAGCCACCGCGCTCGGCCAGTCGCGCATGCCACTCCAGCAAGCGCTCGGCGCTCAGGTGCAGACCGGTCGGGTTGTTGGGGTTGACCACTACCAGTATGTCCAGGCTGTCGAGGAAGTAGTCGACCTCCTGCTCACCCACCTCACGGACCACGAAACCGTTCTTGCGCCAGGCATGCGCGTGCTCTGCGTAGCAGGGCGACAGAACGCCAACTCGCCCCCCGCTGCGCACCCGCGGCAGTGCCTGAATCGCGGCCTGCGAACCAGACACCGGCAATAACCGGGACACACCGTAATACGTGCAGGCCGCCGCTTCCAGACCATCGTCGGTCTCGGGCAACCGCGCCCAGGCACGCGTCGGAATCTCCGGGATGGGCCACGACCAGGGCGCGATCCCGGTGGACAGGTCCAGCCAGTCGGCTAGCTGAATACCGTAATGCTGCGCCGCCGCGCGCAACCGCCCGCCGTGCTCAAGCATAAAATTCAGCCGCCACGCAGATGACCAGCAGCCATAACCAGACGCCGCGCTGCACCAGTTGCCAGCCGCGATCGATCGAGTCCGCGTCGGCAGGCGCACCCTCACCCAGTTGCGGACGCTGATGCAACTCGCCGTGGTAGATCGCCGCGCCACCCAGTTCGACACCCAGCGCGCCTGCGCCAGCGGCCATCACCGGACCGGCATTCGGACTGTCCCAGGCCGGAGCCTGCGTACGCCAGCAACGCAGCGCCAGTCGGGTCTTGCCCAACAAGGCGTAAGTCAATGCCACAAGACGTGCGGGAATATAGTTGAGCAGATCGTCGATCTTCGCCGCAGCCCAGCCAAAACGCTCAAAGCGCTCGTTGCGATAGCCCCACATGGCGTCCAGCGTATTGCTCAGCCGGTACAGCACCACGCCGGGCGCACCGGCCACGACAAACCAGAACACCGCCGCGAACACCGCATCGCTGCCGTTCTCCAGCACCGACTCGGTGGCTGCGCGGGCGACTTCGGTAGCGTCCAGCTCAGTGGTCTGGCGACTGACCAGATAACCGACCCGCAGACGTGCTTCAACCAGATCATCACTGCGCAGCGCTTGCGCCACCGGCTGAACGTGCTCGCCCAGACTGCGCATGCCCAGCGCGCCATACAGCGCCAGAATCTCGAACAGCCAGCCCACGCCAGGCAACCAGCTCAGCAGCGTGGCCAGCAGCGTCAGCGGCACAACGGTGATGACCCAGGCGGTAACGCCGTGACTGCGCCAGCCACGGCCGCCACTGTTGAAACGCTGCTCGACCCGATTGGCGAAGTTGCCGAACGCCACCAGCGGATGCCATCGTTTTGGCTCACCGAGCAGCGCATCCAGCGCGACCCCGGCGACGCTCAACAGCGCCACACTCATTGATTCACTCCCCATTGATTCTCGTACAGCAGCTCGTGCAGCGGACGCGCCTGCGCCCAGCCTTCCATCACCAGCATTGGCGCAGGATAGAATTCCTTGACCGGCCCCAGGCAAATGATCGCCAGCGGCTTCGCGCCGTCAGGCATGCCCAGCAGTTCGGCCAATGCCTCGGGGTCGAACAGCGACACCCAGCCCATGCCCAGGCCTTCTGCACGCGATGCCAGCCACAGGTTCTGGATCGCGCAGGACAGCGATGCCATGTCCATTTCGGGCAAGGTGCGACGCCCGAAAATGTGTTGCTCACGCCCTTCCATCAGCGCGGCGACCAGCACTTCTGCGCAGTCGTTGATGCCTTCGACCTTGAGCTTCATGAACTCGTCGGTTCGCTCCCCCAGCGCCTCGGCGGTACGAATACGCTCCTCCTCTACCTGCGCCTGCATCCTGGCGCGCAATAGCGGATCGCTGATGCGGATGAAGCGCCACGGCTGCATCAGCCCGACGCTGGGAGCCTGATGCGCAGCTTCGAGCACGCGCGCCAATAGCTCGGGTGCGACCGCACCACCGATGAAGTGGCGCATGTCGCGACGTTCGGCGATAGCGCGGTACACCGCAGCCCGCTCTTCGGGGCTGAACGCTTGCTCGGTCATGGTTTGAACAGCGCCGCAATCGCCCGGGGGCAGGAAGGAAAATAGAAATGCACGTAGGACGCGGTCAGACGACCCAAACGATAGACCGCTTCTGCGCCGCGCCCGCCATTGGGGCTGACGCCACGCGCAATCGGCTGCAGCTCGGTGCTGGTCAGCGAGTGGTGATAGGTATGGCCGTGCAGCGTGCCCTCGGGCAGCTCGACGGCCTGCAAGGCCAGCGCCGCCAGACGCTTCTGCATGACCGCTTCACCGGACAGCAAGCCGACCAGTTCGGCGCGCACGCCCTCGACATCGGTCAGGGCTTCGAGCAAATAGAGCATGCCGCCGCACTCGGCAAGAATCGGCTTGCCGGCAATATGGTGAGCCCTGATCGAAGCCTGCATTGTGCCATTGGCGGCCAACGCCACGTGGTGCAGCTCCGGGTAGCCACCGGGCAGGTACAGGCTGTCGGCCTCGGGAAGCTCGCGATCATGGACCGGCGAGAAGAAACTCAGCTCGGCGCCCATGTTCCTCAGCAGTTCCAGGCTCGCGCCATACAGAAAGGCAAAGGCTTCATCGCGTGCGATGGCAATGCGTACGCCGCGCAGCAGCGGTTCGACATGAACCGGGTCGGGCGCCGTAAAGGTCACGGCCGGCGGCAAAGCCACTTCACAGGTGCTGGCCAGCGCCGCAGCAGCCATGTCCAGACGCACGTCCAGATCATTGAGCTCACTGGCCTGGACCAACCCCAGATGACGGCTGGGCAATTCGAAGCCGACTTCCCGGGACAGTGCGCCGTACCAGCGCAGGCCTTCGGTCAGGCTGTTCTCCAGCAACTGCGCATGGCGTACCGTGCCGACGCGATTGGCCAGCACGCCGGCGAACGGCAGATCAGGCTGATAGCGCGCCAGGCCCAGCGCCAGTGCGCCAAACGTCTGCGCCATGGCCGTGCCGTCGATCACACCGAGTACCGGCACGCCAAAATGCCGGGACAGGTCGGCGCTCGACGGCGTGCCGTCGAACAGCCCCATGACCCCTTCGATCAGAATCAGGTCCGCCTCGTCAGCCGCCTCCCACAACAGGCGACGGCTTTCATCGGCACCGACCATCCACATGTCCAGTTGATAGACCGGCGCACCACTGGCCCGCTCAAGAATCATCGGGTCAAGAAAGTCCGGGCCGCACTTGAACACCCGGACCTTGCGCCCCTGGTTGCGGTGCAAGCGTGCCAGTGCAGCGGTCACCGTGGTTTTGCCTTGCCCGGAGGCAGGCGCAGCGATCAATACCGCCGGACAATCACGCGGGGCTCTCATTGCAATGCGCTCAATGATGAAGGGTTCACAGCTCGATACCTTTCTGCGCACGAATACCGGCCTGAAACGCGTGCTTGACCACGCCGATCTCGGAAACGGTATCGGCCAGGTCGATCAATTCGGCTTTGGCACCGCGGCCAGTCACCAATACATGCTGCATCGGCGGACGTGCCTGCAGGTCGCTGAGCACTTGTTCAAGGTCGAGGTAGCCATGTTTGAGGGCGATGTTCAGTTCGTCGAGCACCACCAGACCAATGGCCGGATCGCGAAGCATTTCCTGAGACACGGCCCAGGCGGCTTCGGCGGCGGCGATGTCGCGCTGGCGATCCTGGGTTTCCCAGGTGAAGCCCTCACCCATTACGTGATAGCGCACCTGCTCGGGGAAACGGCGGAAAAACATTTCTTCGCCCGTGCTGTTGCGGCCCTTGATGAACTGCACCACACCACACTGCATGTCGTGGCCCATGGCGCGGGCGAGCATGCCGAATGCCGAGCTGCTCTTGCCCTTGCCATTGCCGGTCAATACCAGCAGCAGGCCGCACTCGTTGGGCGAGCTGGCGATACGCTCGTCCATGACGGCTTTCTTGCGCTGCATGCGCGCCAGATGGCGTTCGTCGCGTTCGGGGGATTCGTTCATCTGGGTTCTCCGCTCGGGGCAGGCGACAACAGACGGAAGGACAGCACTGGACAGCACGGCAACGCCCTGCACAGAACATCACCCTCCGTGATGTCATTGAGTGATTCAGGCCGGTCTCCGGGCTCATGAGCGGGTCACCCCGGCTGCGCGCCTTCCCATGTCGAAACACAGTGGCGTCAGGCACAGCCTTGACTCATTTACCGTTGCGGGGGCAGCGCCGGGATCGGATCTGTCGACCCACACCGGCTTCCCTGTTTCACTCTGCCAATCTGGGATTGCAGAGCACCTGAAACAAACCGCGAAGGGTAGAGGGTTGGACCGGGAGCGTCAATCGACACCGTCGCCGCGGAACGCGATTGAACCTAGCGGGTTGGCGGTGCCTCTATCAGTTACTGGACCATGCCCTTGTTAATGGAGATCGACAATGTTCAAACTCAGACCCCACTACGCAGTGTTGCTTCTGGTCGCCGGCGGCCTCGCTGCCTGCGGCGAGTCTTCGAGACTGCAAGTCTCGGATGGAACAGGCCCCTCGCCCAAGCTGCCGGAGCCCAACAAGACGCTGATCCCGACCGTCAACATCGCCCCTGCCGTAGGCTGGGAAAAAGGCGCCAAGCCGGTCGCCGCGCCGGGCACACAAGTGGCTGCGTTCGCCGAAAACCTCGACCACCCGCGCTGGCTGTATGTGTTGCCCAACGGTGACGTGCTGGTCGCAGAAACCAATTCGCCCGCCAAACCGGATGACTCCAAAGGCATTCGCGGCTGGGTGATGGAAAAAGTCATGGGCCGCGCCGGTGCCGGTGTGCCCAGCGCCAACCGCATCACGTTGCTGCGCGACGTAGACAAGGACGGTGTGGCAGAGACGCGCACGGTTTTCCTGCAAAACCTCAATTCGCCGTTCGGCATGACCCTGGTGGGCAACAAGCTGTATGTCGCCGATACCGATCGCCTGATCAGCTTCCCATATGAATCAGGGCAGACCTCGATCAGCGCGCAGGCGACCAAGGTGGTCGACCTGCCGGGCGGCACGCTCAATCACCACTGGACCAAGAATGTCATCGCCAACAAGGATGGCAGCAAGCTGTACGTGACCGTGGGCTCCAACAGCAACGTGGCCGAAAACGGCATGGACGAGGAAGAGGGTCGTGCGGCGATCTGGGAAGTGGACGCGGCCACCGGCAACCACCGGATCTTCGCGTCGGGCCTGCGCAACCCCAACGGCATGGATTGGGAGCCGAAGACCGGCAAACTGTGGACGGCGGTCAACGAGCGCGACGAGATCGGCAGCGATCTGGTGCCTGACTACGTCACCTCGGTGCAGGACGGCGCATTCTACGGCTGGCCTTACAGCTACTACGGCCAGCATGTCGACGAGCGCGTCAAGCCGCAGAACCCGGCCCTGGTCGCCAAGGCGATTGCCCCGGATTACGCAGTCGGTCCGCACACCGCTTCGCTGGGCCTGGTGTTCGCCGACGGCAAGACACTGGCTGCACCGTTCAACGAAGGCCTGTTCATTGGCCAGCACGGCTCATGGAACCGCAAACCGCACAGCGGCTATAAGGTGGTGTTCATTCCATTCAGTGGCGGCAAACCCAACGGCACACCGGTCGATGTGTTGACCGGCTTCCTCAACAAGGATGAAAAAGCCATGGGCCGTCCGGTTGGCGTGGTCAATGACCAGCGCGGCGGTTTGCTGGTGGCGGACGATGTCGGCAACAAGATCTGGCGCGTGACATCAGCCAAGGCTGCTCAGTAACGCCGAGCGGTGATCCCTGTGGGAGCGAGCTTGCTCGCGAAGAGGCCGACACAGCTGAGGCGATCCCCAGCGTGGACACGCCTTTCTGGACGCTCTGCGTCCGATCCTGAGGCTGGAGCTGGGGGGAGCCGCTGATCAGCGTCCTGCCTAGGGCCGATTCTGCGCCAGACTGGACGGCTGAATCACGCGCTTGGCGTTGAGGTAGGCTCTCTGCCAGTAAGGCTTGTCGAGACTGTCGAGCTTCACCGTGCCGCCGGTGGCCGGCGCATGCACGAAGCGGCCTTCGCCCACGTAAATCCCCGCATGCGACACCTGCGAACCACCTGACGTGGCAAAGAACACCAGATCACCTGACTGCAGTTGCTCGCGGCGAATATTCGGTGCGCCCATCACGATCATCTCGCGCGTGGAACGTGGCAGGGAAATGCCAGCCGCGTCACGATAGACGTAACCTATAAGACCGCTGCAATCGAAACCGGAGTCAGGCGTGTTGCCGCCCCAGCGATAAGGCGTGCCAACCAGCCCCAACGCACGAAACAGCACGTCTTCGGCAGCTGGAGAAAGAATCTGGGGAGGAGCAGTGACCACCGGACGCTGAACGATCCGGGGCGCTTTGGGCGGGGGCGGCGCGCTGGCGCAGGCACCGAGCAACGCAGCAACAGAAATGACTAACAGGCGCAACGCAATCGACATAACCACAACAACCTATCCGGATGCGGCTTACGCTGCCGAGAAGCTCAAAAACGCAGAAAGACCCGAAGGTCTTGTACTGCGCGTTCTATTTATTTACGCCGCTTGGGCGCGGTCTTGACTGTAGTCGAAGTCATCGCCGTTGTCTGCGTTACTTCAGGTGTCGATTTTACTGCAACAGTACCCGGGGCCATCGCCAGGGGCCGCTTGGCCTCGATGAAGGTCTTGCTCCAGTAGGCGTCATCGAGGCTGTCGATGCGCACACCGCCGCTGCGGCGACTGCTGGAGTGGATGAACTGCCGATTACCGGCGTAGATCGCTGCGTGGCTGACCTGACCGCGACCGCGAGTACTGAAGAACAGCACATCGCCCGGCTGAAGCTTGTTGCGCGCCACCAGAGGTGCGTTGACGTTGATCATTTCACGCGTGGAACGTGGCAGGCTCATGCCGGCCTCTTCGCGAAACAGATAACCGATGAAGCCGCTGCAATCGAAACCCGAAGAAGTCGACGTGCCGCCGAACTTGTAGCGTGTGCCGATCAGCGACTTGCCACGCTCCAGGATGCTGTCGGCCAGGGCCGGCAGTTGGTAAGACTTGTTATCAGCGAACTGGGCCAGTTCGTCTTCGGTAGCGAGCTCGTCCTGCAGGACTGCCGCGTCGGCGCGACGGGCTGCGGACTGGGCGTTGGCATTGATTGCGCTCTGATAGCGTGGAACTGGCTGGGCCTGTTCCTGCTGTGCGACCGGCATATTGGCCGAGCAACCGAAGAGAAATGTAACGAGTGCGAGAGGCACGAGGGGTGCGAAGCGAACAACTTGCATGGGCACAACCGTGGCTGACTAGTTAAGATGGCGAGACTATGCCTTTTATGAAGGTGATTTGCAAATTCAATCGAACTAGATGTGACTTATGAGTTCGGCCATGACATGTGCCGCACGGTACGGCAAAAAGACGTCCATCTGCGCGCTGTGATCCGTCGGCTGCGGATTGATTTCTGCGGTAAAACCCCCGGAAACCCTGGTGCGAATGACCGGTTCGTGAATGTAGGGGAAGCTTGCGGTGGTGCCGATACTCAGCACTGCGTCATAGCCTTTAGCCAGCTGTTCATACAGTGTTTCCAGGGCTTTTTCGGGAAGCATTTCCTGAAAAAGAACGACGGACGGTCGCAAAATGCCACTACATGCCGGGCATAAGGGGGGCAAAGGGCGCTGCAAGTGCTCGCTCAATTGCGAATCCTCAGCACCGCAGGATTGGCAAAACAGTGGCGAGAGTTGCCCGTGAATTTCGATCAGGCGCTCCGGCGGACTGCCCGCCGCACGGTGATAACCGTCGACGTTCTGGGTCAGCACCCAGCACTCGGGTTTGATGCGTTGCAACTGGGCGATGGCGTAATGCGCGATATTCGGTTCGCCACCCAGACACGCCCTGCCCAGTTCAGCGATGTACTTCCAGCACAGCTCGGGGTCACGGCGCAGCATGGGCCCGGACAGGGCCATTTCGATAGGCAGGCCATCATCGGTCTTGCCATTGTAAAGCCCGCCCACACCACGGTAGGTCGGCAACCCCGAATCGGCAGACAAACCCGCCCCGGTGATCACCAGAATCCGTTGTGCATGGCGCAAGGCAGCCGCCGTCTGCATCAACAGCGCCTGATCTACCACCCGAGGGTCTCTTTAAGGAAGGGAATGGTCAGCTTGCGCTTTTCCTGGAGTGACGCCTGATCGAGGCGCTCGAGCAATTCGAACAACGCGCTCATGCTGCGTGTACCACGCGTCAGGATGAAATGCCCGACATCGTCGGTCAGGTGCAGACCACGCCGAGAGGCACGCAGTTGCAAGGCGCGCAGCTTGTCCTCGTCGGACAGCCCGCGCATCTGGAACACCAATGCCATGGTCAGGCGCGATTTCAGGTCGGGAAGCTTTACCGGCAATTCGCGGGGCGATTTGGACGCGGCAATCAGCAGACGACGCCCGCTGTCACGCAGACGATTGAACAGATGAAACAGCGCTTCTTCCCAGTCGGGCTTGCCGACGATCGCCTGCAGATCGTCCAGACACACCAGCTCGTACTGCTCCAGATGATCGAACAGCTCGATGCCTTCATCTATGACTTCGGCCAGCGGCAGATACACCGCAGGCTCGCCCAACTGCTCGAAACGCAGGCAGGCAGCCTGCAGCAGGTGCGTGCGCCCTACTCCGTCCTTACCCCACAGATAGATGAGGCTTTCGGTCCAGCCAGCGTCGGCTTCGCACAGCCGCTCGACATAGCCGAGTGCAGCGGCGTTGGCGCCTGGATAGTAATTGACGAAAGTGGCGTCATCACGCAGACGCACACTCAGGGGCAGCTGAATCGGTTTCATGCTGACTAACGGCTCATGCAAACCGTCAAGGGCCTCTGTGTAAAGAGCGCAAAGTTTATACCCGTGACGCTGGTCGCACAATGCGACAGACCTCAAGCAAAATCAAAGGTTTGCGTCAGGGAGAGTAAAGCGCCGTCCAGGCGCTGTACGAAAAGTCGGCGGGCGAAGGTCAGGCAAGGCAAAAACAGGCGAGGAACGGCCGGGGTCGCGCTCGACTCTACGTGTTGTAAATGAGCATTCCGATTGGACTCGCATCCGAGCCTGTTTTTAACGAAGCATCACCGAGCGCAGCCACTTTTCGTACAGAGCCCAGGACAGGGCGTTTGCAGGGAGCATGCACTCAAGGCATGAGCCTCTTCACCGGGCGACGAAGAGGCTTGCATCGATCTTACAGCTCCGGATCTTCCGCGCCTGCGTAGATTTCCGAGTCCTTGTACAGATCATGCATGTGGCGCACCAGCACCATGATCACCGCCGCCACCGGCAGGGCCAGCAGAATGCCGGTGAAGCCGAACAGCTCGCCACCCGCCAGAATCGCGAAGATGACGGCGACCGGGTGCAGGCCGATGCGATCACCGACCAGCAACGGCGTCAGCACCATCCCCTCGAGGGCCTGACCGATCATGAACACCGCCACAATCCCCATCATCGGGTACAGGTCACCGCCAAACTGGAACAGCCCGGCCACCAGCGCCGAACCGATACCGATCACGAATCCCATATAAGGCACGATGGCCGCCAGACCGGCAATCACGCCGATCAGCAGGCCCAGCTCCAGCCCGACCAGCATCAGACCGGCCGCATAGATCACGCCAAGGCCGACCATCACCAGCAACTGACCGCGTATGAACGCGCCCAGCACTTCGTGGCACTCGCCCGCCAGCTTGACGATTTGCCCTTCACGCTGACGCGGCAGCAGGCCACGGATCTTGCCGGTCATGATGTCCCAGTCACGCAGCAGGTAGAAACACACCACGGGGATCAGCACCAGATTGGTCAGCCAGCCGATCAGCGCCAGGCTGGACGCCGTAGCCTGGGACAGCACGATAGAGACGATGTCCCCGGCCTGGCCCATATGCTCGGAGATGGCCGCCTTGATCTTGTCGAACTTCCAGAACCCGTCTGCCAGCCCGAACTTGGCCTGGACCCACGGCAACGCCGAGTGTTGCAGCCAGTCAAGAATCTGCGGCGCCAGCTCGTAAAGACGGAACAACTGCTTGGCGAGCATCGGCACCAGAACCAGCAGCAACGCCATCAGCACCAGCGTGAACAACCCGAACACGACCACAACGCTCAGGGTTCTGGACAGTCCGGCGCGCTCCAGACGGTCCACCAGCGGATCACCCATGTAGGCCAGCAGTAACGCCACCAGAAAAGGAGTGAGGATCGTGTGCAACAGCACCACGAATGCAACCAGCAAGGCCAGGCCGCCGATCCAGAACCAACGCCGCGTATCAGTCATCAACATCCCTCAAGCCAGTGGAAAAGCGTTCTTGCCGGGTTACCAGCGGAAATAGAGCTGTGGTGCAGGTGCCGGAACAGCAGCAGCTCCATTGGCTGGCGCAACCGGCGCAGTCGCATCGACAGGCGCAGCAGGCGACGTTGCGGTAGCGGCTGCTTCGGCTGCGGGCACTTCCTGCAATTTGGCCAGCGACAACTGCGAGCGTAGCTGATCGGTGCTGCCACTGACCTCAAACACCACTTTATCGCCCTCGACAGAACTCAGACGCACGCCGAACGGTTCGAGTAACTGAAGCAGTTGCGCATAGCGCTCGAGTGTCATGCCTTGGACCTGGATCAGCATGCCGGTCGACGCACCGGGCTTGGCGACGAAGCGCGGAGCCAGACGCTCGCTGACCGACAGCAGCACCGCATCGGCCAAGGCCTCGGACGTGGCACCGGTTGCGGTGCCCTGTTCGCGCTGATCACCCAGCCACAAGCGCCATTTGCCCTGCCACTGACCGCCATCTTCCCGGGCGTGCACGGCCAGTATCGCGTCAGCGCCATAGCGCTCGGAGGCTTCCTTGAGCGGCGCAGGGTCAGTGCCCTCCAGGGTTTTCGCATTACCGATACCCTGCTCGCTCAAATCAGCCAGCGGCAGACGCAGCGGCAGTCCGCGGTGCTGAGCGGCCTGGCGCAAGGGTTCGGCAGCGGCCTGACCGTCGCCGACCAGATTCGAGCCTTCCACCGAGTCATTCAGCCACCAGCCGAGAATCGACGGGCGATTGCTGCCCCAGATCGGCAACCCCGCATCGTGCAAGGCACGGTCGGTGGTGGCCGGATCGAAGTCGACCAGCAGGGTTTCCGGCGGGCCGGCCTCGTAGCCGTACTGGCTGATGATCTGCTGCGGGTCCTTGCGCAGTGCGGCGATGGCCGAGCCCTGCACGGCCTTGGCGTCGCCGGTCAGGCGCAGCACCAGGGTTTCGACGGCGGCCTGCGTGGCCCGCGTGCGCTCATCGGGCGACTGGCCATTGACCGGCTCGCGAACCTGATAAAGGTTGCTGACCGTTTCGGCAAGGCTGGGAAGGCTGATCAGGGACAGACAGCCGACTAGAAGAATTCTGGAAAAACGCATGGACAGTTCCCGAACGGAAAAAAGTAAAAAGAAGCGGTTTCAGCAGGTGTACCAGTCTGGGACAGACGTGAACCACCTATCATTCAGTTCGCGCATAAAGTACACCCTAAACGTCCAGGCTCGCACTGACAGGCCACCTGCTCGAGGTTAATTTGGTGCAACACCGCCCTGTTGTCGGCGCAAGGATGGCCCCTGATGAGCAAGCCTGATAAAATCGCGCGCCTTCGCAGACCGGCAATCGCTATGGCCCCAACATTACCACCGCATGACAGCGCGGTGCTGAACGGGCCCTAACGCAGCGGTCGATACCTCCGAATCCCCCCTAAAGGCCTGGATTTTCTATGAGCAAGCAACCCTCCCTGAGCTATAAAGACGCCGGTGTAGACATCGACGCCGGTGAAGCATTGGTCGAACGCATCAAGAGCGTCGCCAAGCGCACCAAGCGTCCGGAAGTCATGGGCGGCCTGGGAGGCTTCGGCGCCCTCTGCGAAATCCCGGCCGGCTACAAGCAACCGGTTCTGGTTTCCGGCACCGACGGCGTGGGCACCAAGCTGCGTCTGGCGCTGAACCTGAACAAGCACGACACCATCGGCATCGACCTGGTCGCCATGTGCGTCAATGACCTGGTGGTCTGCGGCGCAGAGCCACTGTTCTTCCTCGATTACTACGCCACCGGCAAGCTGAACGTCGACACCGCCGCTCAGGTCGTCACCGGCATCGGCGCCGGCTGCGAACTGGCCGGCTGCTCGCTGGTCGGCGGCGAAACCGCTGAAATGCCGGGCATGTACGAAGGCGAAGACTACGACCTGGCAGGCTTCTGCGTCGGCGTCGTGGAAAAGGCCGAGATCATCGACGGCTCGAAAGTCGCTGCCGGTGACGCCCTGCTCGCCCTGCCATCGTCCGGCCCGCACTCCAACGGCTACTCGCTGATCCGCAAGATCATCGAAGTGGCAGGCGCCGATATCGAAACCATCCAGCTGGACGGCAAGCCACTGACCGAACTGCTGATGGCGCCGACCCGCATCTACGTGAAGCCGCTGCTCAAGCTGATCAAGGAAACCGGCGCAGTCAAGGCCATGGCCCACATCACCGGCGGCGGCCTGCTCGACAACATTCCACGCGTACTGCCGGAAGGCGCTCAGGCCGTGGTCGACGTCGCCAGCTGGCAGCGTCCGGCCGTGTTCGACTGGCTGCAGCAGCAAGGCAACGTTGCGGAAAACGAGATGCACCGTGTGCTGAACTGCGGCGTGGGCATGGTGATCTGCGTCGCTCAGGAGCACGTCGAAGCAGCACTGAAGGTGCTGCGTGAAGCTGGCGAGCAGCCTTGGGTGATCGGCCAGATCGCCACCGCTGCCGAAGGCGCAGC
Organism: Pseudomonas sp. ICMP 10191; assembly: GCF_001467335.1. Classification (NCBI taxonomy): domain Bacteria; kingdom Pseudomonadati; phylum Pseudomonadota; class Gammaproteobacteria; order Pseudomonadales; family Pseudomonadaceae; genus Pseudomonas; species Pseudomonas sp. ICMP 10191. Next base: position 36,581 of record NZ_LKGW01000179.1, on the reverse strand, counting down.
ACAGGTCGAGCTGAAAAACCTCAAGGCGCATTGATGCCAGCCATCTGCGAAGTCGTGGTGCTGTTGTCCGGCACCGGCGGCAACCTGCAAGCGATGATCGACAGCTTCAAGGACGGGGCCAGCCCCGTCCGCATCCGCGCGGTGATTTCCAACCGCGCAGATGCATTCGGCCTGCAACGTGCAAGGGACGCAGGCATCGAAACCTGCGTACTGGATCACACCGCATACGAGGGCCGTGAAGCCTTCGATGCAGCGCTGATCGAACGGATCGACGCCTTCCAGCCACAGTTGGTCGTATTGGCCGGGTTCATGCGCATTCTCAGCGCAGGATTCGTTCGCCACTACCATGGCCGCCTGCTGAATATTCACCCTTCCCTGCTGCCGCGTTACAAAGGCTTGCACACGCACAAGCGTGCGCTGGAGGCCGGCGACACCGAGCATGGTTGCAGCGTGCATTTCGTTACCGAGGAACTCGATGGCGGCCCACTGGTCGTACAGGCTGTTATTTCGGTACAGTTGCACGACACGCCCGCAACGCTCGCGCAACGGGTCCATGTTCAAGAGCACCGTATTTACCCACTGGCCATTCGCTGGTTTGCCGAAGGCCGACTGAGCCTTGGTGAACAAGGTGCGTTACTCGATAGCCAGTTACTCCCGGCCAGCGGCCATCTGATTCGATATTAGGAGATACTATGCGTCGCGCTCTGCTCTTCGCTTTCGCTCTGCTCGCCTTGCCTGCCGTACAGGCCGCAGACCTTCAACCCTTCTCCGCCAGCTACACCGCCGACTGGAAACAGCTGCCCATGAGTGGCACGGCCGAACGCAGCCTGGAAGCCGGCGCCAATGGCACCTGGACCCTGAGCTTCAAGGCCTCGATGATGATCGCCAGCCTGACTGAAGTCAGCACCCTGAAGGTCGACAAGGACACCCTGCTGCCGCAGACCTACAACTTCGAGCGCAGTGGCCTGGGTAAATCCAAGAAGGTCGATCTGGCGTTCGACTGGAACACCAAGTTCGTCACCGGCACCGACCGTGGCGATGCGATCAAGCTGCCGCTCAACCGTGGCATCCTCGACAAGTCCACCTATCAGCTGGCGTTGCAACACGACATCGCTGAGGGCAAGAAGAGCATGAGCTATCAGGTTGTCGACGGTGATGAAGTAGACACCTACGACTTCCGCGTGCTGGGTTCGGAAAAAGTCACCACCAAGACCGGCCAGGTCGATGCGATCAAGGTCGAGCGCGTGCGTGACCCGACGCAAAGCAAGCGCACCACTGTGCTGTGGTTCGCCAAGGACTGGGATTACCTGCTGGTCCGCCTGCAACAGGTCGAAACCGACGGCAAGGAATACAACATCGTCTTGCTGGACGGCACCGTCAACGGCAAGGCCGTCAAAGGCAGCTGATTGCCCTGACAGCACGCACCACAGAGCCCCGCTTTTTAGCGGGGCTTTTTATTGGCTGAAGGCATGCGACGCAGAGCGCCGCACGATAGTCGCGCCTGCACCGCCCCCTTCGTGAGCAAGCTCACTCCCACGCCCTTCGGGCAGAAGCGCAGAGCATCGGGCACGATAGTTGAGGTGATCGTTCCTCACGCTCCAGCGCGGGAATGCAGTTCTCGACGCTCTGCGTCGCCAAGAGGACGCGGAGCGCCGCACGATAGTCGGGCCTGCACCTGCCCTTCGTGAGCAAGCTCACTCCCACGCCCTTCGGGCAGAAGCGCGGAGCATCGGCACGATGTTGCGATGATCGTTCCTCACGCTCCAGCGTGGGAATGCAGTTCTCGACGCTCTGCGTCGTCAAGAGGACGCGGAGCGTCTGGAAAGGCATGCGACGCAGAGCGCGGCACGATAGTCGCGCCTGCACCTGCCCTTCGTGAGCAAGCTCACTCCCACGGCCTACGGGCAGAAGCGCGGAGCATCGGCACGATGTTGCGATGATCGTTCCTCACGCTCCAGCGTGGGAATGCAGTTCTCGACGCTCTGCGTCGTCAAGAGGACGCGGAGCGTCTGGAACGGCGTTTACGCGAGCGTTCGGACAGGCTAGAAGCACATGAAACATCCTTCATTTTGCCACCACTGCGCTGTAAGCCGCGTCATGCAAGGGCTGCAGAGGATCGATCAGTTTATGACCACCGGGGAACCTGAACAGGCTATTTACTTAGGCAGCTAACAAATCCTATAAAAGAGTCCTGCGACACATCGCCGCAGTATCCAGAGGCCTAACCATTCAGGCCATCAAAGTCAGGAGCTTACTACTATGACTGTCAGAGTTACTGAACGCGACGACGCCCACCTCTCTCACGAAGCCGTTGCCGACGGCATCCAGATCTGGGACGTGCACCAACAGGACCAACTGGTAGGCATGTTCCACGTTGAGTCCGATGCCCTTCGCTATAAGGAAGAGCTGGAAGCGCTGGAAAGCCAGGGCAACCACTGAACAAATCCAAGAACAGTAAAAGACAAAACCCGCTGAATGCGGGTTTTGTCTTGACACCTCAATGACAGCGCTGTGGGCTTACCACATCAGATCGTCAGGCACCTGATACGCCGCATACGGGTCGTCTGCATCCGGCGCTTCGGTCGGGGTGTTGAGCAGCACGATACGACGCGGGTCACGCTCCTGGATCTTCAGCGCAGCCTCCCGCGGAATGATCTCGTAACCGCCGCCGTGGTGAACGATGGCCAGTGAACCGCTGCTGAGCTTGTTGCGCACCATGGCGTTGACCGGGATGCGTTTTACCTTTTTGTCGTCAACGAAGTTGTAGTAATCCTCGGTGATCAGCTTGGGCAGGCGCGACACTTCGATCAGTTGCTTGACCTGAGCGGCGCGGGCCTTCTGCTCGACCTTCTCCTGCTGCTGACGGTTCAGCTCCTGATCACGCTTGGCCTTCTCGGCCATGGCCTCCTGGGCCGCACGCTTTTGCGAGTCATCGGCCTGCGCCTGACCCTTGTGCACCAGACGCTGCTCTTTCTGCTTTTCTTTGCCGACCTGCTTGGCCTGCTTTTGGTTGACCAGACCTGCCTTGAGCAACTGATCGCGAAGGGAAAGGCTCATTGTCTACTCACTTATACCGTTACCGCACACTCAGCCGCAGCCGGGTGTGCTCTTTTCCTGACGTTTGGCTTCGCCCCACAACGCATCCATTTCTTCGAGCGAGCACGCTTCGATAGGACGCTGCAGGTGGCGCAAAGCCTGTTCAATGAATCGGAAGCGTCTGTCGAACTTGCTATTGGCCGAGCGTAGCGCAGTTTCCGGGTCGACCTTGAGGTGTCGGGCCAGGTTGACGACGCTGAACAGCAGGTCGCCGACTTCCTCGGCAATGCCCTCGGCGTCATTGTCGACCATGGCCTCGAGAATTTCATCGAGTTCTTCACGCACCTTGTCGACCACCGGCAATGCCGCAGGCCAGTCGAAACCCACCTGCGCCGCACGCTTCTGCAGTTTGGCTGCCCGACTCAACGCGGGCAAGGCCCGGGGCACGTCGTCGAGCAGCGACAACTGCTCGGGCACACCGGCCTTCTCGGCACGCTCCTCGGCCTTGATTTCGTCCCAACGAAGATTGACCTGCTCGTCGGTCAGGCGTGGCGTTTCTGCCGGCGCGTACAGCTCGCCAGTCGGAAACACGTGCGGATGGCGACGCAGCAACTTGCGGGTAATACCGTCGATGACGTCGTCGAACTCAAACCGGCCTTCCTCTTTGGCCAACTGCGCATAGAAGACCACCTGAAACAGCAGGTCACCCAACTCACCCTTCAGATGGTCAAGGTCGCCCTGTTCGATGGCGTCGGCCACTTCATAGGCTTCTTCCAGCGTGTGCGGCACGATGCTGGCGTACGTCTGCTTCAGGTCCCACGGGCAGCCGAACTGCGGATCACGCAGCCGGGCCATGAGGTTCAGCAGGTCTTGAACTGTATGCATGGGGCTCCCTGTGAGCGCAGGCGACGCTTATGGCGTCCTGTTCCTGCGCGTTTCAATGATGTTCGGCAACTGGGAAATACGCCCCAGCAACCGCCCCAGCGCGTCCAGACCTGGAATCTCGATGGTCAGGGACATAAGCGCAGTGTTGTCTTCCTTGTTCGAACGGGTGTTGACCGCCAGCACGTTGATCCGCTCGTTGAGCAGCACCTGGGTGACATCCCGCAGCAAGCCGGAACGGTCGTAGGCGCGAATGATGATGTCCACCGGATAGGTGAGCACCGGCACCGGTCCCCAGCTGACCTGAATGATCCGCTCGGGCTCGCGACCGCCCAGTTGCAGCACCGAAGCGCAATCCTGACGGTGGATGCTGACGCCACGACCCTGGGTGATATAACCGACGATGGCATCGCCCGGCAGCGGCTGGCAGCAGCCGGCCATCTGCGTCATCAGGTTGCCAACGCCCTGAATCTGAATATCCCCCCGCTTGCCGGGCTTGTAGCCGGTGGCCTTGCGCGGGATCAGTTCCAGCTGTTCATTGACGCGATCAGGCTCGACCTGCTGCTGGGCCAGATTGACCAGTTGCGCCAGACGCAGGTCGCCTGCGCCCAAGGCCGCGAACATGTCGTCGGCGGTCTTGTGATTGGCTTTTTCCGCCAGCTTGTCGAAATCGACCTGAGGCAACGCCAGGCGCGCCAGTTCGCGTTCGATCAGGGTTCTGCCGGCGGCGACGTTCTGATCGCGGGCCTGCAACTTGAACCAGTGAACGATCTTGGCCCGCGCGCGCGAGGTGGTGATGTACCCCAGGTTCGAGTTCAGCCAGTCGCGGCTTGGCGTACCGTGCTTGCTGGTGATGATCTCGACCTGCTCGCCGGTCTGCAGGCTGTAGTTGAGCGGGACGATGCGGCCATTGATCTTTGCACCCCGGCAGTTATGGCCGATTTCGGTGTGCACCCGATAGGCGAAGTCCAGTGGTGTCGCGCCCTTGGGCAGGTCGATGGCGTGGCCGTCAGGGGTGAAGACGTAGACGCGGTCAGGCTCGATATCGACTCGCAGTTGGTCTGCCAGGCCGCCAATGTCGCCCAGCTCTTCATGCCATTCGAGCACCTGACGCAGCCAGGAAATCTTCTCTTCGTAATGATTGGAGCCGGATTTGACGTCGGTGCCTTTATAGCGCCAGTGCGCACAAACGCCCAACTCGGCCTCTTCATGCATGGCGTGGGTGCGGATCTGCACTTCCAGCACCTTGCCTTCCGGCCCGATCACGGCGGTGTGCAGCGAGCGATAGCCGTTTTCCTTGGGGTTGGCGATGTAATCGTCGAACTCTTTGGGAATATGCCGCCACAACGTGTGCACGATACCCAGCGCGGTGTAGCAATCGCGCATTTCCGGGACCAGCACACGCAGCGCACGGACGTCATAGATCTGGCTGAACGCCAGGCCCTTGCGCTGCATTTTGCGCCAGATGGAGTAGATATGCTTGGCACGGCCACTGATGTCAGCGGTCACGCCAGTAGCCTGCAGCTCGTTGTCGAGCTGGGACATGACGTCGCTGATGAAGCGCTCGCGGTCCAGCCTGCGCTCATGCAACAGCTTGGCGATCTGCTTGTACTGATCGGGCTCCAGGTAGCGGAAGGACAGGTCTTCCAGCTCCCACTTGATATGTCCGATACCCAGGCGGTGGGCCAGCGGTGCATAGATGTCGAAGACTTCGCGGGCCACACGGTTGCGTTTTTCGTCGTCGGCGTTCTTCACCGCACGAATCGCGCAGGTACGTTCGGCCAGTTTGATCAGCGCAACACGAACGTCGTCGACCATCGCCACCAGCATCTTGCGCAGGTTTTCGACCTGCGCCTGACTGCCGAGTACCAGAGACTGACGAGGGCTGAGGCTGGCGCTGATCGCGGCCATGCGCAGCACGCCGTCGATGAGTTTGGCGACCGTTGCGCCAAAGCGCTGCTCGACGTCCGGCAGCGCAACGAGGCCTTCACGCACACCACGGTAAATGACCGCAGCGACCAGTGAGTCCTGATCCAGCTTGAGGTCAGCCAGAATCTCCGCGATCTCCAGACCGGTCTGGAAACTGGAGGTGCCCTCTGCCCAATGATTCTTGTGGGCCTTGTCGGTCTGCTCGGCTTCCCGGGCAAACTCACAGGCCTTTTTCATGACTTCCCGGTCCAGGACCAGGTCGACGCTGACAATATGATCGAGCCACGCGTCGAGATTGATACTGCCGTCTGTGTTTATCGGCTGGTTCGCTCTCACCTGTACCATGCTGCTTACCTTCCCTAAGGCGCGATGAAAAGCGCCATCAGTCGCCAGCCTTCTGAGCGAATGCCACTTGCCGGGCAAGCAAGGACCGGCATTCGCGGGCCAGTCGGATTAAATGAGATTCCCTGTCAGCAACGAACTCGTTCCAGTGAACGCCGCTCACTTACTCATTTCAAATAAAGCCATCGCCTCGACATGCGCCGTCTGAGGAAACATATCGAGGATTCCGGCACGTTTTAATCGGTAGCCCTGACTGATCAGTTCGACCGTGTCACGAGCCAAAGTTGCCGGATTACATGAAACATAAAGCAGTCGCCGGGCCCCCGTCTTTCTGATCTGGCGGACCACTTCAAAGGCCCCGTCACGCGGTGGGTCCAAGAGTACCGCAGAAAACCCTTCTGCCGCCCAGTCGGCATGTGTCAGCGGCTGGGAAAGATCCGCCTGAAAAAACTGCACATTGTGCAGATCATTACTCATTGCGTTGACGGCTGCACGCTCGACCATGGTCGCAACGCCTTCGACCGCCACCACTTCCCTGGCCAGACCCGCCAGCGGCAAGGCGAAATTGCCCAGACCACAGAACAGGTCCATGACACGTTCGTCTTTTGCAGGCGCCAGCCATTGCAGGGCCTGCTCGATCATCGCGGTGTTGACCGCCGCATTGACCTGAATGAAATCTCCCGGTCGCCAGGCCAGTTGCAGGTTCCACCGCTCCAGCCGGTAACCCAGCGTATCGCCGGGGCTGGCCGGTTGGGGCTCGCCCTCGCCGTGCAGCCACAGCTGCGCGCCGTGCTTGGAGCAAAACGCCTGCAACAGCGCCAGGTCGACCTCGGCAAGCGGCGCGGTGTGGCGCAACAACACGGCAGTCGCAACCCCACTGAACAACTCGACGTGACCCAGCGCCTGCGGTTTGCTGAAGTTTTTCAGCATGCCAGGCAACTCATTCATGATGGGTTGCAAGGCCTGTACCAGCACCGGACAGTGTTCGATGCTGACGATGTCCTGACTGGCGGCTGCGCGGAACCCCACGTCCAGCCTTTTGGCCTTGGCATCCCAGCGAACAGCGACCCGCGCGCGTCGGCGATAGGCCAGCTCGGCACCGCTCAAAGGTGCCGCCCATTCATCCGGCACAGCATTCGCCACGCGCAACAATTGCTCGGCGAGCATGCGCTGTTTCAGGGCAAGCTGTTCTTCGTGGGGCACATGCTGAACACTGCAGCCGCCACAGCGACCGAAATACTCACAGGCCGGAGCGCGACGCATGGTGCTGGCGGTGAAGACCCGCTCGGTGCGCGCCTCGACGACCTTGCCGCGCGCATTGAGCACGCGCGCTTCGACCTCTTCGCCGGCCAGACTGCCAGCGACAAACCAGGTTTTACCCTCGAGAAAAGCGATACCGCGACCGTCGTCGGACAGCCGCTCGATGGTCAACCGCTGCTTTTTACCGGCAGGAATCTGTACGGTTTTAACGCCGCCCGCAGGCTGAAAGCGCAAACCTCTTTCGTGCTTGGCCATCAGTTGGGCGAATCATAGACGCCGGTCGACAGGTAACGGTCGCCTCGGTCACAGATGATCGCCACAATCACGGCGTTTTCGACTTCCTGGGAAATACGCAACGCCCCGGCGACCGAGCCACCGGACGACACGCCACAGAAGATGCCTTCTTCGCGCGCCAGTCGGCGCATGGTGTCTTCGGCTTCGGTCTGGCCCATGTCGATGATGCGGTCGACACGGTCCGACTGATAGATTTTCGGCAGGTATTCATGCGGCCAGCGGCGAATACCGGGGATCGAAGCGCCCTCCATCGGTTGCAGACCGACGATCTGCACGTCCGGATTCTGCTCCTTGAGGTAGCGCGAGGTGCCCATGATGGTGCCGGTGGTGCCCATCGAGCTGACGAAATGGGTCACGGTACCGCCCGTCTGCCGCCAGATTTCCGGACCGGTGGACGTGTAATGCGCCTCGGGATTGTCGCCATTGGCGAACTGATCGAGCACTTTGCCGCGGCCTTCGGCCTGCATGCGCTCGGCCAGATCACGGGCGCCTTCCATGCCCTGGTCCTTGCTGACCGAAATCAGCTCGGCGCCATAGGCAGTCATGGCGGCCTTGCGTTCGGCACTGGAGTTGTCCGGCATGATCAGAATCATCCGGTAGCCCTTGATCGCCGCGGCCATGGCCAGCGCGATTCCGGTATTGCCGGAGGTCGCTTCGATCAGCGTGTCGCCTGGATGGATCTGGCCGCGCAACTCGGCGCGGGTGATCATCGACAAGGCCGGGCGGTCTTTTACCGAGCCAGCGGGGTTGTTACCTTCGAGTTTCAACAGGAGGGTATTGCTGGTGTTGCCCGCCATGCGTTGCAGACGCACCAGCGGGGTGTTGCCGACGCAATCGGCAATGGTTTGATACTGCAGGGTCATGGCGTCTTCGCAATCCAGACTGCGGGGGGTGCCTATCATAACGGCAAACGGCCAAAGCCCATATCACGCAAAGTGCGCTGTTTATTCCCAAAAAGAATAAGCGCTGATTTTTCCACTGCCGCCCTGCTCAGCACAGAGAGTTAGGTGCCCATGCCGACGGTAAATGGCTAAACTCATCCCCTTGTGCCGATACAGCAAGGCAGCCGATGCCTGATATCGACGGACTGATACGTGTTGCCGGAGGAAGAGCGTGCTGACCAAGCTGGGTATAAAAGGCCGTGTGCTGCTACTGACTATTCTGCCTGCCAGCCTGATGGCGGCGATGCTCGGTGGTTATTTCACCTGGATGCAGTTGAGCGAACTGCAAAGCCAGTTGCTGCAACGCGGCGAAATGATTGCCCAGGACCTTGCGCCGCTTGCCGCCAATGCACTGGGGCGCAAGGACAAAGTGCTGCTCAGTCGCATTGCCACCCAGACGCTGGAGCAGACCGACGTGCGCGCCGTGTCGTTTCTCGACACCGATCGCACGGAGTTGGCCCACGCCGGGCCGACCATGATCAGTCCGTCGCCGATTGGCAGCGGCTCGCAATTGCTCAGCTCGACCGGCACCGACGCCACGCGCTACCTGCTGCCGGTCTTCGGCAGTCAACGGCATCTGACCAGTCCGATCATTCCTGCCGAAGCCGACACCCTGCTGGGCTGGGTCGAGCTTGAAATCTCCCATAACGGCACGCTGCTGCGCGGTTACCGAAGCCTGTTTGCCAGCCTGCTGCTGATCCTCACCGGGCTGGCGTTTACCGCGACCCTCGCGGTACGTATGAGCCGCACCATCAACGGGCCGATGAGCCAGATCAAGCAGGCCGTGTCGCAACTCAAGGACGGCAATCTGGAAACCCGCCTGCCACCGCTGGGCAGCCGGGAGCTGGATGAGCTGGCGTCGGGCATCAACCGCATGGCGGCAACGCTGCAGAACGCACAGGAAGAACTGCAACTGAGCATCGATCAGGCAACCGAGGATGTCCGGCAGAATCTGGAGACCATCGAAATCCAGAACATCGAACTCGACCTGGCACGCAAGGAAGCGCTTGAAGCAAGCCGGATCAAGTCCGAATTCCTGGCCAACATGAGCCATGAAATCCGCACGCCGCTCAATGGCATTCTGGGCTTCACCCATTTATTGCAGAAAAGCGAGCTGACCCCGCGCCAGTTCGACTACCTGGGCACCATCGAGAAGTCCGCCGACAACCTGCTGAGCATCATCAACGAGATTCTCGACTTCTCGAAAATCGAGGCCGGCAAGCTGGTGCTCGATAACATCCCGTTCAACCTGCGCGACCTGTTGCAGGACACCTTGACCATCCTCGCCCCGGCGGCGCACGCCAAACAGCTGGAGCTGGTCAGTCTGGTGTACCGCGATACGCCACTGGCGCTGTCCGGCGACCCGCTGCGTCTGCGGCAGATTCTGACCAACCTGGTCAGCAACGCGATCAAGTTCACCCGCGAAGGCACGATCGTCGCGCGCGCCATGCTCGAGGATGAAACCGAAGAGCACGCGCAACTGCGCATCAGCGTGCAGGACACCGGGATCGGCCTGTCCAGCCAGGATGTGCGGGCACTGTTCCAGGCCTTCAGCCAGGCCGACAACTCGCTCTCGCGCCAACCGGGCGGTACCGGACTGGGTCTGGTGATCTCCAAACGCCTGATCGAACAGATGGGCGGCGAAATCGGTGTCGACAGCACACCGGGCGAAGGTTCGGAATTCTGGATCAGCCTGAAACTGCCCAAGGCCCGCGAAGACAAGGAAGAATCACTCAATATTCCGCTCGGAGGCCTGCGCGCCGCAGTGCTTGAACATCATGACCTGGCGCGCCAGGCGCTGGAGCATCAGCTGGAAGACTGCGGCCTGCAGACCATCGTGTTCAATAATCTGGAAAACCTGCTCAACGGCGTGACCGCAGCGCACGAGACGCCAGCGGCCATCGATCTGGCGGTACTTGGCGTGACGGCGCTGGAAATCTCTCCGGAACGGCTGCGCCAGCACATCTGGGACCTGGAGAACCTCAACTGCAAGGTCATGGTGCTGTGCCCGACCACCGAGCACGCGCTGTTCCAGCTGGCGGTCCACGATGTCTACACGCAACTGCAGGCCAAGCCCGCCTGCACCCGCAAACTGCAAAAAGCCCTGTCCGAGCTGATCGCGCCGCGAGCGGTGCGTGCCGACATCGGCCCGCCATTGTCGAGCCGCGCGCCGCGAGTGCTGTGCGTGGATGACAACCCGGCCAACCTGCTGCTGGTACAGACCCTGCTCGAAGACATGGGCGCTGAAGTGGTCGCTGTCGAGGGTGGTTACGCAGCGGTCAACGCCGTACAGCAAGAAGCGTTCGACCTGGTGTTGATGGACGTGCAAATGCCCGGCATGGACGGTCGTCAGGCCACCGAGGCGATCCGCACCTGGGAGGCCGAACGCAACCAGAGCTCACTGCCGATCGTAGCCCTCACCGCCCATGCGATGGCCAACGAAAAACGCTCACTGCTGCAAAGCGGTATGGACGACTACCTGACCAAGCCGATCAGCGAACGGCAACTGGCGCAGGTGGTGCTCAAGTGGACAGGGCTGGCGCTGCGCAATCCTGCGCCGGAACGCCAGAATGAAGCGCCCGAGGTCCACGTAGGGCCGCTGGTGCTGGATCATGAGGAGGGGTTGCGCCTGGCCGCGGGCAAGGCGGATCTCGCCGCCGACATGCTGGCCATGCTGCTGGCTTCACTGGACGCCGACCGCGAAGCCATTCGTGTGGCGCGCGCCAGTCAGGATGTACACGCCTTGATCGAGCGCATCCACCGTCTGCACGGCGCAACACGTTATTGCGGCGTTCCCCAGCTGCGCAGTGCCTGCCAGCGCGCCGAAACCCTGCTCAAGCAAAATGCGCCGCACACCGAAGCGGCTCTGGACGATCTGGACAAGGCCATCATTCGCCTGGAAGCCGAGGCCCGGGTCATGGCGTGAGCGCGCGACGGGACGCCTGTCGTGCCTGACACTCCAGCATGGACAGAGCATGTTAGGATGCGCGCAATTTTGGAGGACCCATGGTCGAACACGATTTTCGCTACAGCATGCTCAACCCCCAGCACACGCTGACCGAATGCCGCACGCTGGCACCCGGTCGCTACCAGGTCACCGGCAACGGCGGCTCGATTCACGATAACGACCAGTTATTAGTGACCATCAAAGGCAGCAAAAGCCTGCACATGCGCCTTACCGTCGAAAAAGTCCGGCACCTGATCAACCCGCCCGGCCAGTGGATTGCGGTGGCCAAAGGCCCGGTATTCGACGAGTTGGCGATTCATCAGTGGAAAGTGAATTGCGACAGCTGCGCCGCCGAACTGAACTTCGAGTTCATGGTAGAGAGCAAACTGGGCGTCAAGGCGCAGAAACCGGCCGCTACCGCGCGCATCGCGGAGCTGGGCTGGAAAACCGAGGGCGAGAAGCATTTCTGCAAGAAGTGCCAGGAGAAAGCGGCATGAAACAGTTTGCGCTCCTGAGCCTGATCGGCGGCGCGCTGCTGGCCGGTTGTACCGCTGACACGCTGCCGATCCAGCAGGATCACAGTTATGTAACGGAGTGGATAGGCGAACGCCCGCTGATCGATAACAGTCGCTTGACCATGACGCTGGGTGCCGATGGCCGTGCGTATGGCAATGCGGGGTGCAACCACTGGTTTGCGCCCTATACGCTGAACGATCACAGCATCAGTTTCGGTCCGGTGGGCAAGACGCGCAAGATGTGCGCGCCGGCGTTGATGGAGCAGGAACAGCGCTTTATCAAGGCGATCAGCAGTGTGCAGCGCTGGGATATCTCGCCCATCGAGCAGTTGCGTCTGTGGCCAACGCAGGGCAAGCCATTGCGTTTCTGGCTGGAAGACAGCTGATGTAACTATCGTGCCGAAGCTCCGCGTAACTTGCGACGCGTAGCGTCCAGAACTGCATTCCCACGCTGGAGCGNCTCCGCGTCGCATGCCGTTCTGGACGCTCCGCGTCCTCTTTCGACGCAGAGCGCCCAGAACCGATCTGATCACCCCTCACCGCGCAACGTCTTTAGCTTCTGGATCACGGTGGCGGCTGACTGCTCGCCGAGCAGTTGTTCGCGCATCTTGCCCTTGTCGTCGATGATGTAGGTCACCGGCAATGCCTCGGAGGGCGGCAGGCTGTATTGCTCGGCCGGGTCCTGGGCGAGCACGGTGAATTTGATGCCCAGTGCATTGGCAGCGCTTTTCAGCTCGTCGCCCTGCAGGTTGTCGAAGTTGACCCCCAGCACGGTGACCTTCTTGTCCTTGAGCTGCTCGGACAATGCATTGAACTCCGGAACCTCGGTACGGCAAGGGCCACACCATTCGGCCCAGTAGTTGACCACCAGCCAGTGCCCTTTGATGCGTTCGCTGGCGACCTTCTGGCCATTCTGATCTGTGCCCAGGTCCACGCCACATCCGCTGAGCAGCAAACTGCCGAAAAGTATTACCGCTGCTGTTAATCGCCTTACCATTTGCCTGTTTCCTCGCCCCGTTCAACCTGCAATTACTTATACCCAAGCCACGACTATTGACCATCTGATATGTCGGACAGTGCCATCGCTGGTTAGAATACGCCACCCCACACAAGATGCGACGTGCAAATGACCGATCTGACGCTGTATCACAACCCGCGCTGCAGCAAGTCCCGCGGCGCGCTGGAACTGCTTCAGGCCCGCGGCCTGACGCCGGACATCGTCCTGTACCTGGAAACCCCGCCCGACGCCGACCGTGTGCGCGACCTGCTCGGCAAGCTGGGCATCGGTGCCCGGCAACTGCTGCGTACCGGCGAGGACGATTACAAGCAGCTCAATCTGGCCGACCCGAGCCTGAGCGACGAGCAACTGATCGCCGCCATGGCCGCTCACCCCAAACTGATCGAACGACCGATTCTGGTCGCTGGCGACAAGGCTGTCATTGGCCGCCCACCCGAGAACATTCTGGAGCTGCTGCCGTGAGCACACCCTACATTCTGGTCCTTTATTACAGCCGCAACGGCTCCACCAGCGAAATGGCCCGGCAGGTTGCCCGCGGCATCGAACTGGGCGGCATGGAAGCACGGCTGCGCACCGTACCTGCCGTTTCCGCCGACTGCGAAGCGACCGCCCCCGAGATTCCGGAAAGCGGTGCGCTGTACGCGACCCTCGACGACCTGAAAAACTGCTCCGGCCTGGCGCTGGGCAGCCCGACACGCTTCGGCAACATGGCCGCGCCGCTGAAATACTTCCTCGACGGCACCAGCAACCTGTGGCTGACCGGCGCACTGGTCGGCAAACCCGCTGGCGTCTTTACCTCCACCGCCAGCCTGCACGGTGGTCAGGAAACCACGTTGATGTCGATGCTGCTGCCGCTGCTGCACCACGGCATGCTGATCATGGGCCTGCCCTACAGCGAATCGGCGCTGCTGGAAACCACCGGGGGTGGCACGCCCTACGGTCCCAGCCATCACGCCGGTGCCGATGGCAAGCGCGCGCTGGACCGTCATGAAACCGACCTGTGCCGCGCGCTGGGCCAGCGTCTGGCCAAGACCGCAGTGCAACTGGACGCGCCGCGCAGCTGAATCGGCAGAGCGCCGGATGCTTTCAGTTAAATCGTAAACTTGCAGGGCAAGGGTCGGTCTGAACCCTTGTCCTGCCTGTTGAATTTCTTTGGAGAACCGATGCACGACTACAAATGGCTGAACGAGTATTGCCTGAATCGATTCGGCTCCGCCAAAGCTCTGGAAGCTCATCTGCCCTCCCCCAAAACACCCAAACAACTGCAAGCCATCAGCGCCGACCGCTATCTGTCGACCATGGCCCTGCGGGTTTTCCGCGCAGGCCTGAAACACAGCCTGGTGGACGCCAAGTGGCCAGCGTTCGAAGAAGTGTTCTTTCGCTTCGACCCGGAGAAAGTCGTGCTGATGGGCGCCGATCACCTGGAACGGCTGATGCAGGACGCGCGCATCATTCGTCATCTGGGCAAGCTCAAGAGCGTGCCGCGCAATGCACAACTGATTCTGGACATCGAGCAGGAGCATGGCAGTTTCGGCAAGTTCATCGCTGAGTGGCCAGTCGATAACATCACAGGCCTGTGGCAGTACATCGCCAAACACGGTAACCAGATGGGCGGCCTGTCAGCGCCGCGCTTTCTGCGCATGATCGGCAAGGACACCTTCATTCCGACCTGGGATGTGGTTGCCGCCCTGAACGCGCAGGATATCGTCGACCGTGTACCAAGCAGCAAACGCGATCAGGCGATCGTGCAGGACGTCTTCAACCAGTGGCACGCAGAAAGCGGTCGGCCGATGTGCCAGCTGTCAGCCATGCTGGCGTTCACCGTCAACCACTGAGTGCCGTCAGAGATTGACCACATTGACGAACCGCGACGCAGCGGTTTCGTCGATGCGCAGGTTGCCGAAATCGAACAGGTTGCGGTCGGCCAACTGCGAGGGCTGCACGTTCTGCAGGGCGCGGAAGATGCTCTCCGTCCGGCCTGGCGTCTTGCGCTCCCAGTCCTGCAGCATCTCCTTGACCACCTGACGCTGCAGGTTCTCCTGCGAGCCGCACAGGTTGCACGGGATGATCGGAAACTGTTTGAAATCCGAATAGGCCTGAATGTCCTTTTCATGGCAGTACGCCAACGGACGAATCACCACGTTGCGGCCGTCATCGGCCCGCAGCTTGGGCGGCATGGCCTTCAATGAGCCATTGAAGAACATGTTGAGAAAGAATGTCTCGACGATGTCGTCGCGGTGGTGCCCGAGCGCCATCTTGGTGGCACCGATCTCGTCCGCGAACGTGTAAAGCGTGCCGCGACGCAGCCGTGAACACAGCGAGCAGGTGGTCTTGCCTTCGGGGATCAATTCCTTGACCACTGAATACGTGTCTTTCTCGACGATGTGGTACTCGATACCCAGTTCTTTCAGGTAGGCAGGCAGCACGTGCTCAGGGAAACCGGGCTGCTTCTGGTCCATGTTGACCGCCACGATGTCGAACTTGATCGGCGCGACCTTCTGCAAGTGCATCAGCACATCGAGCATGGTGTAACTGTCCTTGCCGCCGGACAGGCAGACCATGACCTTGTCACCCTCTTCGATCATATTGAAGTCGGCAACCGCTTCGCCGGCCAGCCGACGCAGACGTTTCTGCAGTTTGTTCTGATTGACTGAAAGGGTGCCCATGTATGGAAATATCCGCTGACGGTAGCTTGAGAAAAGCCGAACATTTTACCCGTAACCGACCATTGGTTAAATATGCTGCGCTCTTACTGTTCAGACAGGCGACCACACTGGATCAAAAATGACCACCGGGCGGCTGGCATGTTCAGAGCTTAGCCACATTGCGGCATACTTGGCGCACTGGAGAACCCCACAGCATGCCCGAACAACTCAATTCACGCGTCGAGACCTGTTACCAACAAGCCGAAGCCTTCTTCAAGCGCACCTTCAAACGCCCGGTGGTCAGTTTCCAGTTGCGCGGGCAGAAGGCCGGTGTCGCTCATCTGCATGAAAACCTGTTGCGCTTCAACCCGCAGCTCTACAAGGAAAACGCCGAAGACTTCCTGCGCCAGACCGTGCCCCACGAGGTCGCGCACCTGATTGCCCACCAGTTGTTCGGTAGCAGCATTCAGCCACACGGCGAAGAATGGCAATTGATCATGCGCGGCGTCTATGAGCTGCCGCCCAATCGCTGCCATACCTATGCGATCAAACGGCGCAGTGTGATCCGTTACATCTACCGCTGCCCGTGCCCCGACAGCGACTTTCCGTTCACCGCGCAGCGTCACGGTATGGTCCGCAAGGGACGACGCTACCTGTGCCGTCGCTGCCGCGAGCCTCTGGTGTTCAGCGGCGAGACGCGCACGGAATAATCCTCCGGCAAACTGCAGGCATAAAAAAACCCATCCGAAGATGGGTTTTTTATGGCCTGAAGGTTATCAGACGGTCTTGGTGGTGTTCACCGCAGCCGCTGGAGTCGGGCCTTCGGCAACGCCGAGGTCGTCTTCAGGACGGGTTTCCAGAATGGCAGAGCCACCGGAAGCCAGCTCGGACTGCAGCTTGTCGGTGTCCAGCTCGCCGACCCACTTGGCAACCACAACGGTAGCAACAGCGTTACCGACCAGGTTGGTCAGTGCGCGGGCTTCGGACATGAAGCGGTCGATACCCAGAATCAGCGCCAGACCGGCAACCGGCAGGTGGCCTACTGCCGACAGGGTCGCAGCCAGTACAATGAAGCCGCTACCGGTTACGCCGGCAGCACCTTTGGACGACAGCAGCAACACCAGCAACAGGGTGATCTGGTGCGTGATGTCCATGTGCGTGTTGGTCGCCTGAGCGATGAACACGGCAGCCATGGTCAGGTAGATCGACGTACCGTCCAGGTTGAACGAGTAGCCCGTCGGGATAACCAGACCAACCACAGACTTCTTGGCACCCAGGCGCTCCATCTTGATCAGCATGCGCGGCAAGGCCGACTCCGAAGAAGAAGTACCCAGTACGATCAACAGCTCTTCACGGATGTAGCGAATCAGCTTGAAGATGCTGAAGCCGTGAGCGCGGGCGATCGCGCCCAGTACAAACACGATGAACAGAACGCAGGTGATGTAGAAGCAGATCATCAACTGACCCAGCTGCACCAGCGAGCTGACGCCATAGGCACCGATGGTGAAGGCCATGGCACCGAACGCACCCAGCGGGGCCAGTTTCATGATCATGTTGATGATGTTGAACATCACGTGGGCGAAGCGATCGATGAAGTCCAGAACCGGCTTGCCGTAGGCACCCAGGCGATGCAGCGCGAAGCCGAAGATCACCGAGAACATCAGCACTTGCAGGATATCGCCGTTGGCAAACGCGCCGACGATGGTGTTCGGAATCACGTTAAGGATAAAGCCGACGATGCTCTGATCCTGACCGGCAGTGACGTAGGCGGCGATCTTCGAAGCGTCGAGCGTGCTGACGTCGATGTTCATGCCGACACCCGGCTGAACCACGTTGACCACGATCAGACCGATCAGCAGGGCGATGGTCGAAACGATCTCGAAGTACAGCAGCGCGTAGCCGCCGGTCTTGCCGACCGACTTCATGCTCTGCATGCCGGCGATGCCGCTGACAACGGTACAGAAGATGATCGGGGCAATGACCATCTTGATCAGTTTGATGAACCCGTCACCCAGCGGTTTTAACGCCTTGCCGGTGTCCGGATAGAAGTGACCGATCAGGATACCGATGACAATCGCTACGATTACCTGAAAATAGAGGGATTTGTAGATGGGCTGACGAGTCGTCATTGCAGTTTTCCTCAAGGGCGTCGTCGGCATCTTCACCTGATGCACGCGAGCCTATAAAGCGCTAACCCTCCTGCACTGGAGGGATTTGTTTTGTCGAGCTGCGCAAGGCAGGCCTCTGCCATGTAGGTAGCAATACGCGTGCCATAGAATCATTTTGATATCAAAACCCCGCAATACAAGGCGCACACTGGTAACGGTAGTAGGGATTCCACAAGAGAGGTGGCGGTTTTCCGCCGTATGGTGGGAAAAATGCGCACACAGTGGCGGGTATCCGCCGCCTGACGAAGCCCTTTCTGCGCGTCGCTTGATCAAACTCCCGTTTGAGTACGCGTATCAAATGTCGCGCATTACTAAAATGTCGCAGGCCGAAGCGGTTTAAGCGGTCACTGCGCCAGAATAAGCGGCCTTCCCACACCGTTGTCTAACCTTGAATCCCGCACCCTTAAACGCTTTCGCTCAAAAATCATTGCCCTAGTCTCTTCATTATTTTAAAAAAATGGGGCACCCTTGATGCGTGTTGCGATGTCGTAATTATGAACCCCAAAGGAGTTCATATCGTCAGCCAAACCAATCCTGACGCACTCGCACGGCAAATTGCCATCACGCCTGCGAGATCTCGAATTACTGATGCAAGATTTTGTGAAATCCTTAAATCATAAATTTCACAGCACACGGAGTGACGTACATGGATGAAAGGCTTTTACCTCGTACTGCTGCAATGTTACGAGGGCCCAGCAGCCAAGCAGGTCTGCTTGGCCAAGGACAAAAGTCCTTTCCCAGCGAGCAGCCGACTCAGCGAACCTCTGCGCTCATGACGTTTGGTGGCTACTACGCTATTGACGATGTCAGCGCTGCAATGATTCTTATCAATGAGCTAAAGGATCCAGACGCCAATCTGAATGAAACAGAATCGAAGTCATCAGCCCTTTTTTTGAGAGATATTATTGCAAATCTGCGAACTGGATTGGATATTTCAGCTGAGGCATTAGCGAATCTTCAAAAAGAAGCGATGAGCATTCCTGTCGTTGGACCGTTATTATTTTCCTCCAGTAACCTACCTGGTACAGCTGCCAGTGTAGGCGGAATGATTTCCGCGGCCTCAAAGACGAAAAAAGTTTCGGACTTAATGGACCTTCCGTCCGGCCTACAAAAAAACTAAATGCCTGGGCGAAAACCAAAGGCTCAGAGAACTTCAGCAAAGTTAACAAAAAGTTCAAAGGCAGATTCAAGATTATCAGAATCAACGGAAAGCTTCATTTGGAAGTACCTCTAACCGCAGAAGCGATCAGGTATAGAATATTTGGCGCCAATGCGGGTCAGGCTGTGCATATCCCGACCACAGGTACTGCAAAAGCTTTAAACTCTTCTGCACGACTAAATTCGGAAGGAGCCCGAGGAGTCCCAAAACTTATCGGTGGTAACATAATAGGATTTGCCTTGGCTGTAGGCCCCCAAGCCTACATGGATGCTACAAGTTCAAGCTCTATGGGGGAGTTCTTAGATAAGTCCGCAGATACGCAGCCTACTAATCTCGCAGCCTTCGGCGCTGGATATATAGCCACTGTCATGATAGGAGCAAGCGCACCACTTGTAGTAATCATTGGTGCCGGGTTAATAGCCGGATTGGCGGCGCAGTACTTTATGGGAGACTCCGGCTGGGACAAATCTATCGCGGAGCGTTTAAAGCAGTGGAGAGCAGCAGCATGGTAGATACACAACCCAGCTCAATAAGAAAAGTACTTTACGCCAATACTATTTTACTTTATTTCTTTATATTTATTCTATCATCCAAATCCCCCTTTCTGCTGTGGTTTGCAGTGGGCTCTCTCTTTGTATTTCTGGGTCGCACGCTGTTTTTGATTTATGTCAACGAGCGCTTCTCTGCTTTTGCTGCGCAGTTTTATGCCGTCATACTGCTAACATTCACTATTATAAGCGTCGGAAGTACCTACACCGTATCAAAAAATGATTTCCATCAAGATACCGTCACTGCAGCGCTCTGGGCGTGCCTTCCTTTATTGCTTGTGCTGATTGGATTCCTGATAATCGTCAAAAGCCGCTTCAACCATGAAGCACTTCCTTTCAAGACCCACAATGGTAGAGTCATCACAGAGCACACTAGCTACAATGTACAAAGCGGAATAATAGCTGGCGTGACCACACTGATTTCCAGCATCATTCTCAAAACGTTCGGAGCGGCCAGCACAGGCCTTTTGGTCGGCTTCGCCTCAATAGTACTAACACTGTATCTGATGTTTCATTACCGATTCGCCATACGCGGTTTGATCGTACTCATGCAGAAAGAAAAAAATAATGCGCCTTACACGTTCGCAAATATTGAAGAGATTCGCGAAGCACGTAGCAAGTGGTGGCTAAGTCGACTATTTAAATGGCTGGCTTCCCATCGTAAGAAGCCAGGCAACTGATACGCAATTGGTGATGATTATCAGCGGTTCAGTGATGACAAACGCGGAGCTTTACTTCAGAAAATTGAAACGTCGGGCGAGATTCTTGGCGCGCTCCTGCCCTCACTGCGCCAGAAAATGAATCCTGAACGCCGCGCCACCCAATGGGGAATCGCCCAGCGTCAGTTGCGCGCCGTAGCTTTCGATGATGTCCTTGACCACCGCCAGGCCGATGCCTTGCCCGGGGTTCTGGCGGTCCAGCCGTTCGCCGCGTTCGAGAATGCGGGCACGCTGGCTCTGCGGGACGCCGGGGCCATCGTCTTCGACGCACAGCTCATCGCCGTCCGCTGAGCGGGTAAAGCTCACGCGCACTTCGCTCAGGCACAGCCGATAGGCGTTTTCCAGCAGGTTGCCGAGCATTTCCAGCAGCGCACCCTCCTCCATGTGCACCTGGCAGTGCTCGGGGAGGTCCAGCGTGGCCTTGACCTGTTTGTCGCGATACACCTTGTCCAGCGTGTTGCACAGGCTTTCGACCACAGGCCGCAACATCACGTGATGGCGCACCAGACCGCTTTTGCGCAGGCTGGCCCGCTGCAGTTGATAGCCGATCTGCTGGCTCATGCGTTCGATCTGCGATTGCAGCACCCACGCCTGCTCGACATCCTCGGGACGCTTGGCGATGTTCTCGCTTACGCCCTGCAAGACCGCCAGCGGGGTTTTCAGGCTATGCGCCAGGTCATCCAGAGAATCGCGGTAACGGATCCGTTGCTCCCGCTCGCTGCGCAACAGGCGGTTGAGCGAATCGGTCAGGCGCAGCAGTTCGCTGGGGTGTTCTTCGCTGAGGCTGTCGCGCGCACCGGCTTCCACTTGATCCAGTTCCTGGCTCAAGCCGCGCAAGGCCCGCAGCCCCCAGGTCAGGCCCATCCACAGCAACCCGAGCAGCACCGCCAGTGCTGCGCCAAAGCCCAGATAGAGCTTGCGGCGCAAACCGTCGATGGTTTCCTGATAGCCGCGCAACGGCTGCACGGCAACGATACTGAACGCGGCATTGCGCCCGCCGAGCAGCCGGATCTCGACGTCATAGACGAAATACTCATCACCATTGATTTCCTTGATCTTGGTGAACTCGCTGCCCTGCCCGTCGTATTGCGGGCGGTAGTCGATGTTTTCGCCTTCGGTCGACAACGAGCGCCAGACCATCTGCCCCTGGCGGTTATAGATGTAACCCAGCAGTCGGCTGCCGGGCAGATTGAATTGTTCGCCCGGCAATACCGAGGGCATCAACAAATGGTCGTTTTCGACGCGAGCCGCCGAAATCATGGTCGTTACATCAGACGCCAGGCGTTGCTCGATCGCTCCGCGCAGCGCCAGGCTGAACGCCCCCTGCAGTGCAGGCAGCATCAGCAGCATGAAGATCACCGCCAGCGTGGCGGCACCCAGCATCAGGCGCAGGCGAAGCGAACGAATCACGTACAGCGCTCATTGAACAGATAGCCCATGCCGCGCACGGTTTCGATAGGTTTGAAGGCCACGCTGCTGTCCAGTTTGCGACGCAGACGACCGACCAGCACTTCGATCACGTTCGGGTCGCGCTCGTCGTCATCGGGGTACAGCTGCTCCATCAGGCGCTCCTTGGGCACCACTTGCTGATGATGGAGCATCAGGTACTCGAGAATGCGGTATTCGTAGGCCGTCAACGCCAAGGGCTGCTCGGCCAGGGCGGCGTGCTTGCGATTGAGGTCCAGCAACAGCGGGCCAGCCGTGATGGTTGACTGGATGAAGCCGCTGGAACGCCGTAACAAGGCATTCAGCCGTGCTTCCAGTTCTTCGAACTGGAAAGGTTTGACCACGTAGTCGTCAGCACCGGCAGCCAGGCCTTCGACCTTGTCCTGCCAGTTGCCACGCGCGGTCAGAATCAGAATCGGAAACGCCTTGCCCAATGTGCGCAGCTGGCGAATCAGGTCCAGGCCGCCGATGCCCGGCAGGCCCAGGTCGATCACCGCCAGGTCGTGATTGAATTGCGCGACCTGATACAACGCCTCTTCAGCGTTGGCCACCGCTTCCACCACATGCCCGGCTTCGGTCAGACGGGTACGCAGGTGGTGGCGCAGCAGCGCTTCATCCTCAACTACCAACAACTTCATGCAGCTCTCCCAGGCACAATCGCAGCCTCAAGACAAAGAATGAAACGACATCGTCGCATCAGTACTCAACAGGCGGGCGCTGACGGGCACGTGCTGTGTCACATCATAGCTGCCCAGCAGGATTTCGCGGCTGACAGGCGCACCATTGTGAGTGCCCGTCAGGCTGCCGTAAACCGGTGGCGAATAAAGCGTCCCCGCCGAGACGTTGGAATGCGCCTGCTCCCCGAGCGCGTGTCCCCAGCTGTTGGTATCGTCAAGCCTTTCGCTGGTCTTGCTGAACTCGATACGGGCCACGTCAAGCCGACCATCACCCGCCTGCACCGCAGCACTGCCGCCCAGAAAAGCCAGGGCCAGGAAAAACTTGTTGAGATTCAACATATCGACTCCTTTTGCGCTCGGGGACGCTGTCAAGGTATGGGCCAACAGTAATCGCGCCGGGCTGAACCCCGACTGAACACTGCATGAACCGGCGCTGAACAGTCATCCGCACCCTGTGCAGCAGAATCGGCTATCGTTGTTTGCCACTTCAAAACATCAACAAGGAGCTGACCATGCGTGTGTGGATTGCAATGATCATGATGGGCCTGACCGGCCTCGCCCAGGCGGCGATCAAGACCGAGCAGATCGATTATAAAAGTGCCGACGGCACCAAGCTGGTGGGCTATTACGCTTACGACGACGCGGTAAAAGGCCCGCGCCCTGGCGTCCTGGTGGTTCACGAATGGTGGGGTTTGAACGACTACGCCAAGCGCCGCGCTCGCGATCTGGCTGCACTGGGTTACAGCGCGATGGCCATCGATATGTACGGCGAAGGCAAGAACACCGAACACCCGAAGGACGCGATGGCCTTCATGCAGGCCGCGTTGAAGGACAGCGATGCCGCAGACAAGCGTTTTGACGCCGGGCTGGAGCAATTGAAGCAGCAGCCTCAGACCGATCCGAAAAAGATCGCCGCGATCGGTTACTGCTTCGGCGGCAAGATCGTGCTCGACGCGGCACGCCGCGATGAGCCGCTGCTGGGCGTGGTGAGTTTCCACGGCGCACTGGTCACCAACACCCCGGCGAAACCGGGTATCAAGGTGCCAATGCTGGTCGAACACGGCGCCAAGGACAGCATGGTCACCCCTGAAAACGTCACCGCGTTCAAGAAGGAAATGGACGACGCCAAGGCCGACTACAAATTCGTCAGCATCGACGGCGCCAAACACGGCTTCACCAACCCCGACGCCGACCGCCTCAGCCACGGCGAGCACGGCGGCCCGGACATCGGCTACGACAAGGCTGCCGATGAGAGCTCCTGGGCGGACATGAAAGTGTTTTTCAAAAAGATATTTGGTTGAGCGATAACTGAAACTCCGCGTCCGCCCGAAACGGGGAGGACGCGGAGCGTCCAGAAAGGCATGCGACGCGGAGCGACGCACGATAGTTGAGGTCATCGCTCCGCACGCTATGCGTCAATACCAGCGCTGAATATCGATCAAACCGCGCTGCCCCTCATAATCGCGAGCGCTGGAGTATCTCCAGTGCTCACCGATGTCCACATAGCCTCTCTTTACCGGGTTGTGGTGAATGTAATCGAGCTTCTGCCGCATAACCGCTTCATTCCACACCAGCTCCGCATGAGCCCCTTCCTGCCAGACCTGATAAACCCTGTCACTCTTGTGCAGACGCTTGACGAATCGCAGACGCTCCAGCGTGCTCTCGGCGTTGGCGTTCTTAAGTGCTTCGATTATCTGTCGAGCCGTAAATGACTTGAAACTACTCACACATTTGTCCAAGGCGGGCGCTTGGGCCACGAAGTGCAAATGGTTTTCCAGTACGACATACCCGAAGAGCTGCAGTCCTTGATGAGCCTGTTGGTAGCGCCAGGCGTTGAACAGAATGTCTACCAGAACAGGCCGGGTAAAAAGCGGTAACCACTCCACCACCGTGCACGTCAGGAAATGAGGCTTCTCAGGTTCGGTGATGGTGTATCTACTCCGGCCCATGTGTTCATCCTTGAATCATCAGAGCCGTGAAAAGTACCTTCCGACCGAGTACGTGGAAATAATGAAAGTGTGACCAGTTTTTTGCTATGCACCGCCAAGAGGACGCAGAGCGCCCGGAAAGGCATGCGACGCAGAGCGTCGCACGATAGTTGCGATGATCGTTCCTCACGCTCCAGCGTGGGAATGCAGTTCTCGACGCTCTGCGTCGCAAGAGGACGCAGAGCGTCCGGAAAGGCATGCGACGCGGAGTGCCGCACGGTAGTTGCGATGATCGTTCTTCACGCTCCAGCGTGGGAATGCCGTTCTCGACGCTCTGCGTCGCCGAGAGGACGCGGAGCGTCCGGAAAGGCATGCGACGCGGAGCATCGCACGATAGTCGAGGTGATCGTTCCGCACGCTCCAGCGTGGGAATGCAGGTCTCGACGCTCTGCGTCGTCAAGAGGACGCAGATGTTACCAGTGCCCTTCCCTTCAACCCATTCCCCCGGCAAAATGCCGCCCATGACTCGACTATCCGACCTCCCCATCTGCTGCCCGGAACTGATCCGGCATTGGCCGTTGCCACAAGCCTTGCCGGGAGCGGTGCTGGTGAGTGGACATTTTGATCCGCTCAAGCTGGTCGACGGCGACTTTCAGCGTTGTGAGCTGCAAATGCCGGCCAGCATTCAGCGTTCGGTGGCCAAGCGTCAGACTGAATTCCTCGCCGGTCGTCTCTGCGCCCGCGAAGCCATGCGTCAGCTGGATGGCCGCTTGCATGTTCCGGTGGTGGGGGAAGACCGCGCGCCAATCTGGCCCGCTGATGTCTGTGGCTCGATCACCCACAGCACCGGCTGGGCCGCCGCCGTGGTGGCGCACAAGCAGCAGTGGCGCGGGTTGGGGCTGGACACGGAAAACCTGCTGAGCCACGACCGCGCCTCACGCCTGGCCGGGGAGATTTTGACGGCGGCCGAGCTGGCAGAGATGGCGGCGGGTCCAGAAGATCAGATCGCACTGTGCGTGACCCTGACCTTTTCGATCAAGGAAGCGCTGTTCAAGGCGCTCTACCCCATCGTGCACAAGCGCTTCTACTTCGAAGACGCGCAACTGCTGGAATGGTCCGCCGACGGCCGCGCACGGCTACAGCTGCTGATCGACCTGTCCAGCGAGTGGCATGCGGGCAAGGAGCTGGACGGTCAGTTCAGTGTGCAGGACGATCACCTGTTGAGCCTGGTTGCCGTCGAAGGTTGATCAGCCGGGCAGCGGACAATGTTCGCAACGCCCAACCCACTCGACCCGATGACTCAAACAGCACACACGCCGTTGCCTGCGTGGTTCGCCGCCCTGCGCCTGCGGCACATAACGCACCGCCTGAAACAGAGGATTGGCGCGCCCGTCCGGCCTTTTCTTCTCGCTTAACAGCGCCAGCCCCGCAGCCAGCGACACATCACTGCACGTGGCCAGTTGCGCAAGGCAGCCCTCCAGATAATCCCCGGCGCTGCTCCATAACACCGCGGCAGGCAGTCCGCCATAAGCGCTCAGCGATGCAATGAAGGGCTGAAAATTGTCATCGAGCAATCCGGCAAAGCGCTGAAACGGATCAACCGGCATACCCCGCCAGACGCGTCCCTCCCCCGCCAGCCTGACGCCGCTCGGCACGCCGCGCTCATCCAACGCCAGCGCCACCTGCTCAAGCTGCAGCGGCCAATGCCAGTCATGCACCAGGCCGGCCACCAGCACCGGCGGAATCAGTTGCATGAAGTAAAACTTGGCCCACTGCGACACCAGCACCGGCAATTGATCGGGCATTAACTGCGGCCCGTAAACAGCCAGCAGCAGTTGATCGAGACGCTCGGGCTGCAGCAGATCAGGCAACGTCACTACCGGGCGCGCATCATCCGCCGTCAGCAACGTCCGCCCGAACTGCGCAAATGGCCCGACAAACAACGGCAAGCTCAACGCGGCACCTGCGTGCGCGGCCAGGACAGGCTGAAGCACGCCCCGCCCAGGCTGACGCTATGCCCGATCAGCGCACGACCTTCATGCCAATGGATGATCCGCCGCACGATCGACAAGCCCAGCCCATGCCCGCCCGAGGCTCGGGTGCGGCTGTCATCGATGCGCATGAACGGTGTGAAAATCTGTTCCCACGCCTGTTCCGGAACGCCAGGGCCATCGTCGTCCACGTCGATACGGCACTGCTGCGCCTCCAGCCGATAGCTGATGCGCACCTCGTTCTCGGCATGGCGCAGCGCATTGCTCACCAGGTTCTGCACCGCGCGGTGCAGGTAGCGCGGCTCGCCCTCGACCCAGGCAGCCTCACCCTCTTCGGCCCTCAGGCATTCGCCGCGCGAAACCCGTACGTCGGCGCGCAATGGCGCCAGTTCGGCGATCACCTGATCGATCAGCGCATCCAGATCGACACGCTGGAAATTCAGGGTCGGCGCGCCCTGCTCAAGACGCGCGTAGGTGAGCATCTCATCGACCAGCTTGTCGAGGTCCTGGATATCGCTGTCCATGCCGCGCATGTATTTGCGCCGCGCCTCGGGAGTGGCGGCGTCGCTGACCATCTCCAGACCGAAACGCAGCCGCGCCACCGGCGTGCGCAGTTCGTGAGACACCGCGCGCACCAGTTCGCGCTGGATCATCAATGAGCGTTGCAGGTGTTCGGCCATGCTGTTGAACGCCGCCGCCACACGCCCCACCGAGTCGGAGCCCTCGGTCGGCACGCGGGTGTGCAGGCTGCCTTGGGCAATCTGCGTGGCGGCCGCCTCCAGCTCCAGCACCCGTCGCTCCAGACGCCGCACCAGCAAGTACACCACCAGACCGATCAGACACAGGCCCATCAAGGCGATCAGCAACAGCCAATGCAGCGGATAAGGGTTCATCTGGTACAGCGGACCGATTTCCAGCACCCAGTTGGTGTCGACGATCCCGGCCAGCACGCGGATCGAATCGCCGCCCTTGCCCAGCGCCATGACCGTATCGCCCTCATAGACGCGGCGGCGCTGGTCATCGTCCAGATCCGCCTGATCCAGCGCCAGCAGGTGCAGGTCGAAACCGAATCCCTTGTCGCTGCGCAGGGCCTGCAGCCGCGCCGGTTGCTCGTCGACCGGAAAGCGCACCAGTTCATCGATCAGCAGGTAGATAGTGGCTCTCGCCAATTGTTCGGTGATCTGCTGCACTTCGCCGGTCAGCAACAGCGGCTCCTTGTCGCTCAACTGACGATAAACCCTGGCAGCGTGCGGCCCGATCTGTTCGACCACCACCTTGCCGCGCGCCAGTTGGCCCAGTGCGCTGCTGTCGAGGTGAGCCTGCTCAAGACTTTGCAGGCTCAGGGGAATCCCCAGCAGGCGCTCCCAGATCGCCAGGGCGCGGCGCCGTTCGATGCCATCGAGCGGCACCAGATTGTCGGCCATGATCGTAAAGGTGCCGTGAGCCAAGCGCTCGCGATACTGCTCGCCGCGCGACTGATTGAGCACATGCAGGGCCAGCACGCCAAGCAGCGCGACCAGCACCAACACGCCAAGCACACCACCGTAGATGCGCAGAAAGATCGAATTCATCAGGTCATCCGCTGAACACGTGGCCGCTCATGTCCTGCGCCGCTTCGGGCACAAACAGATAGCCCTTGCTGCGCACGGTCTTGATCAGACGCGGATGAATGGGATCGTCGCCGATTTTCGGGCGGATACGTGAGATACGCACATCGATGGAGCGATCCTGCCCGTCGTACCCCACACCGCGCAACGCGGTGAATATCTCTTCGCGGGACAGCGTGCGCCCGGCGTTGGCCACCAGCAGCCACAGCAGGTCGAACTCGGCACCGGTCAGTTCGATGCTCTGCTCGCGCAGCCAGGCCTCACGCAGTGCGTTGTCCACCACCAACGGACCGAACACCAGACGGCGCAGCTCGGCAGCCGGCACCTGCGGCGCTTCACTGCGGCGCAGCAGGGCTTTGATACGCGCCAACAACACGCGCGGATGCACCGGTTTGCAGACGAAATCGTCGGCGCCGGTGTCGAGCCCTTCTATATGGTCGGTATCATCGGTGCGCGCGGTGAGCATCAGAATCGGCCCGTCGTAGCGGTCACGTACGCTGCGGCAGATGCTGAAACCGTCCTCGCCGGGCAGCATCAGGTCGAGGATCACCAGATCCGGCTGCTCGGCGATGATCCGCGCCGCCGCCAGCGCGCCGTCGCCTTCGATGCTCACGCGCAGACCGTGGCTCTGCAGGTAATCGCTGGTCAGTTCGGCCAGTCGCTGGTCATCCTCGACGATCAGCACGTGCCAGGTATGTGGCTCCACAGCAATCTTCCTTGTCGTTATCGAGCGCTTTTTGTTTTTGAAATGCAGGGGTTGCGGCACCACGTCGCAGGCGAGTGTAGCAACCCTTGCGCGGATCACTCGACACTGCACGCGGCATAGCACATGACATGCCAGAACGGCCTTTCAGCTGTGTTTTTTTGTGATAGGGTTCGCGCCCTTAAAAATCAGCAGTACCTCACCAGTGCCTACAGAAAACGGTGACAAACGGTCACGATCCAGTAGTTATGCGGCCTACACGCAAGGTGTGCGATTCATACACAAACTACACACACTTTATCCACAAGCGGTGCGTTGCAATTCATGTCCAAAACGCATTATCTTGTAGCCCGGCGACGAGACACACCCTACATGTGGGGTTTTGAATAAAAACTCCAGCACAACTCAAATGGGAAATTCAAGCATTTTTGTTGCGTCTGAGGGGTTGAACTTCAAGCCAGTTTAGGCACCAAGACGCTCGCGCGTGAACCAGAGCCATCCCGTACACGTTTTGCAACATCGAACACGCACTCTTGATCAGATTTTCGAAGGATCGGGCATAGCCCGGTCCTTTTTGGCTTCAAAACCTGGAAGCGGCGACAGCACCCCGCTTTCACCTTCGTTTTGGAGCCCTTTGGTCGCCTTTTGCGACCGACTGCTCTAAACGAAATGGTGGGCAGCAATGCCCGAACAAACTTAAAGAACGTGGAGTCACACATGCAAACAGACACAACTCGCGAGAACTCGCCGACCGGCGCGCCGCAGGCAAGCCAGACCCAGCAGGATCTGTCTGCCACTGCCCCCGGTCAACTGCGCGTGATCAAGCGTAACGGTACTGTCGTTCCCTACACGGACGACAAGATCACCGTTGCCATCACCAAGGCGTTTCTTGCAGTTGAAGGCGGCAATGCTGCTGCCTCGTCGCGCATCCATGACACCGTTGCACGCCTGACCGAACAGGTCAGCGCCACGTTCAAGCGTCGCATGCCTTCGGGCGGCACCATCCACATCGAAGAAATCCAGGATCAGGTCGAACTGGCACTGATGCGTGCCGGCGAGCAGAAAGTGGCTCGCGACTACGTCATCTACCGTGACTCGCGCGCCAAGGAGCGTGCCGTTCGCGCCCCCGAAGAGCAGGTCCAGGCTCACCCGTCGATCCGCATCACCCGCGCCGACGGCAGCTTTGCGCCGCTGGACATGGGCCGCCTGAACACCATCGTCACCGAAGCGTGCGAAGGCCTGGCTGAAGTCGACGCCGACCTGATCCAGACCGAAACCCTGAAAAACCTGTACGACGGCGTGGCCCTGAAAGACGTCAACACCGCGCTGGTGATGACCGCCCGTACCCTGGTCGAGCGCGAGCCGAACTACTCGTTCGTCACCGCCCGCCTGCTGATGGACACCCTGCGTGCCGAAGGCCTGGGTTTCCTCGGTGTCGCCGACAGCGCCACTCACCACGAAATGGCCGACCTGTACGCCAAGGCGCTGCCTGCCTACGTCGCCACCGGTATCAAGTTCGAACTGCTCAACCCTGTGCTGGCCGAATTCGACCTCGAAAAACTCGGCAAGGCGATCAACCACGAGCGTGATCAGCAGTTCACCTACCTGGGCCTGCAAACCCTGTACGACCGTTACTTCATCCACAAGGATGGCGTGCGTTTCGAACTGCCGCAGATCTTCTTCATGCGCGTGGCCATGGGCCTGGCAATCGAAGAGAAAGCCCGTGAAGATCGCGCCATCGAGTTCTACAACCTGCTGTCGTCGTTCGACTACATGTCGTCGACCCCGACGCTGTTCAACGCCGGCACCCTGCGTCCACAGCTGTCCAGCTGCTACCTGACCACCGTGCCGGATGACCTGTCGGGCATCTACCACGCGATCCACGACAACGCCATGCTGTCCAAATTCGCAGGCGGCCTGGGCAACGACTGGACACCGGTTCGTGCGCTGGGCTCTTACATCAAGGGCACCAACGGCAAATCGCAAGGCGTCGTGCCGTTCCTGAAAGTGGTCAACGACACCGCCGTTGCGGTCAACCAGGGCGGCAAGCGCAAGGGCGCTGTCTGTGCCTACCTGGAAACCTGGCACATGGACATCGAAGAGTTCATCGAGCTGCGCAAGAACACCGGTGATGACCGTCGTCGTACCCACGACATGAACACCGCCAACTGGATCCCTGACCTGTTCATGAAGCGCGTCTTCGACGACGGCCCGTGGACCCTGTTCTCGCCATCCGAAGTACCGGACCTGCACGACCTGACCGGCAAGGCCTTCCAGGAGCGTTACGAGTACTACGAAGCGCTGACCGAATACCCAGGCAAGATCAAACTGTTCAAGACCATCCAGGCCAAGGATCTGTGGCGCAAGATGCTCTCGATGCTGTTCGAAACCGGCCACCCTTGGCTGACCTTCAAGGACCCGTGCAACCTGCGCAGCCCGCAGCAGCACGTGGGCGTGGTTCACAGCTCGAACCTGTGCACCGAGATCACCCTGAACACCAACAAGGACGAGATCGCGGTCTGCAACCTGGGCTCGATCAACCTGCCGAACCACATCGTCGACGGCAAGCTGGACACCGACAAGCTCAAGCGCACCGTCGATGTAGCAGTGCGCATGCTCGATAACGTGATCGACATCAACTACTACTCGGTGCCGCAGGCCAAGAACTCCAACCTGCGCCACCGTCCGGTCGGCCTCGGTATCATGGGCTTCCAGGACGCGCTGTACCTGCAACACATCCCGTACGGTTCCGATGCTGCCGTGCAGTTCGCCGACACGTCCATGGAAGCGGTCAGCTACTACGCCATCCAGGCGTCCTGCGACCTGGCCGACGAGCGCGGTGCCTACGAGACGTTCCAGGGTTCGCTGTGGTCCAAAGGCATCCTGCCGCTGGATTCGCAACAGATCCTGATCGAGCAGCGTGGCGAGAAGTACATCGATGTCGACCTGAAGGAAACCCTGGACTGGGCGCCGGTTCGTGCCCGTGTGCAGAAAGGTATCCGTAACTCGAACATCATGGCCATCGCACCGACCGCCACCATCGCCAACATCACTGGCGTGTCGCAGTCGATCGAACCGACCTATCAGAACCTCTACGTGAAATCGAACCTGTCCGGCGAATTCACCGTGATCAACCCGTACCTGGTACGCGACCTCAAGGCTCGCGACCTGTGGGACTCGGTCATGATCAACGACCTGAAGTACTACGACGGTTCGGTACAACAGATCGAGCGCATCCCGCAGGAGCTCAAGGAGCTTTACGCGACTGCTTTCGAAGTGGACACCAAGTGGATCGTCGACGCGGCAAGCCGTCGTCAGAAGTGGATCGACCAGGCTCAGTCGCTGAACCTGTACATCGCTGGCGCTTCGGGCAAGAAGCTGGACGTGACCTACCGCATGGCCTGGTACCGTGGTCTGAAAACCACTTACTACCTCCGTGCCCTGGCCGCGACCAGCACCGAGAAATCCACCGTCAACACCGGCAAGCTCAACGCAGTATCGAGCGGCGGCCACGGCCCGGACGACTCGGCGATCACCGCCCCGCGTCCAACCGAAGCAGCACCGGCCGGCCCGGCCCCAGTGCCAAAGGCTTGCGCAATCGACGAGCCGGATTGTGAGGCTTGCCAGTAAGGCAACCCACCTCGCCCCCACAGCACGTTTAGAACTGTGGGAGCGAGCTTGCTCGCGAAGAGGCCGGTAAGGGAAACCTACCCTTACCGCCCGCCTCCTCACCCAAAGGCCTCAAAAGCCAAAAATTCATGTTCCTTGCGCGCAACACCTTAAAAGCAAGCAACACCCCCTCTGGATCCAACAGGCCAGTCCACCCGACTGACCCTCAAGCAGGAGAAGTACACCATGCTGAGCTGGGACGAATTCGATAAAGAAGACGGCGAAGTAGTCGCCAAAGCGACCAACGCCGGCCACGCCAACGAAGCCAACATGGACCGCCTCGACAGCGCCGGTGGCCTCGCAGCCCAGGAAGCTCGCGCCGTAACCGCCGCCGACTCCGCTGCCCTGATCCGCGCCAAGAAAGCGCTGGACGCACTGGACGTCGCTGAAGGCCTGGCCGAGCTCGAAGGCGCCAGCGCCCGCGTCGCCGTTGACGAAAAAATGATGATCAACTGCCGCGCCGACCTCAACCAGCTCGTACCTTTCAAGTACGACTGGGCCTGGCAGAAGTACCTGGACGGTTGCGCAAACCACTGGATGCCGCAAGAAGTCAACATGACCGCCGACATCGCCCTCTGGAAAAACCCGGAAGGCCTGACCGACGACGAGCGCCGCATCGTCATGCGCAACCTGGGCTTCTTCTCCACTGCCGACTCGCTGGTTGCCAACAACCTGGTGCTGGCCGTGTACCGCCTGATCACCAACCCGGAGTGCCGCCAGTACATCCTGCGCCAGGCCTTCGAAGAGGCGATCCACACCCACGCCTACCAGTACTGCATCGAATCGCTGGCCATGGATGAAGGCGAGATTTTCAACATGTACCACGAGATCCCATCGGTCGCTAAAAAAGCAGCCTGGGGCCTGAAGTACACCCGTTCGATCTCCGATCCGAAGTTCGAAACCGGCACCGTCGAAACCGACAAAGAGTTGCTGCGCAACCTGATCGCTTACTACTGCGTACTGGAAGGCATCTTCTTCTATTGCGGCTTCACCCAGATCCTCTCCATGGGCCGCCGCAACAAGATGACCGGCGTCGCCGAGCAGTTCCAGTACATCCTGCGCGACGAGTCCATGCACCTGAACTTCGGCATCGACGTGATCAACCAGATCAAAATCGAAAACCCACACCTGTGGGATGCCGAGATGAAAGAAGAAGCCACGCAGATGATCCTGCAAGGCACCCAGCTGGAAATCGAATACGCCCGCGACACCATGCCCCGCGGCGTACTCGGTATGAACGCTGCGATGATGGAAGACTATCTGAAATTCATCGCTAACCGCCGCCTGAGCCAGATTGGCTTGAAGGAAGAGTATCCAGGAACGACCAACCCGTTCCCTTGGATGAGCGAGATCATGGACTTGAAGAAAGAGAAGAACTTCTTTGAGACGCGGGTTATTGAGTATCAGACAGGTGGAGCTTTGAGCTGGGATTGATTTGCATCCCGCGGAGTTGCAATAAAAGCTGAACCCATCTCATCAAAAATGAAACGGGTTCTGAGAAAAGGGCTGCCAACTGGCAGCCTTTTTTATTTTTGTTTCGGCAAAAATGTGAGGTTTGACTCGGTTAAATCCGGTCGAATGCGACTCCGGCCGGGCCTCGCCTGTTTTTGCCTTGCTTGACCTTCCTCTCGGCCATCATCCCAGACGGCAAAGACCAGGACGACGGATGATGGCAAAGGGAAGGCCAAACGAAACTACACGGTTTCCAAAGGCAATCTGGTTTGGCTGGCCCTCCCCTTATTGGTGACCGCCTCAAGGATCGCCCGCCCCAGCTCACGAATGTCGGGCTCTTTCACAATGGAGTGATGAGTTCCCATGATGGAGATGACTTGCAGTTGCTCCTTGGGCATCAGCGCCTCCCAACCAATGCTGATATCACTACGGTTTTCTCCCATTGCTGAGAATAAAGTGACACGCACCGGTAGCGCGGGCGGCATGTAACGGTAGAGCGCCAGACCGATACTGCGGATCAGTGCCAGGTATCTTTTTGCAAGATCACTCTCTATACCTTCAGGAAGCAGACCTTGAACTTGCGTATAAGCCAACAAGGCCTCGAAATCCCGAGCAGCAGCCAAGTGTCTGACAAGCCCCTGACGTACATCAGGCGGCAGAAGTCTCAATAAGGCTTCGATCTCGTCGAAATCCGGCCTTTCATCGAGATGAACGTACCCGCCCTCCTGCGCATCAAACAAATGCCGATAGTCGCTGGTGGTGTCGATAAGCCCGAGGAATTCTACCGTAGCACCGGCCCCTATCAGTTGATGGGCAATTTCATAGGCGATCGTTCCCCCGGCAGACCAGCCAGCGACGCGATACGGCCCCTGTGGCTGTATATGGCGGATCCCCTCAATGTAGCGTGAGGCCATTGCCTCGATAGTGGTGAGGTGTTCCTCCCCACTTTGCAGTCCGCTCGCCGAAAATCCATACACCGGAATGTCAGAGGGAATTTGCTTTGCCAACTGTTGGGCATAGCCGATATCCCCTGACCCTTCATGAATGAGGAACAAAGGATGTTGAGCCCCCTCTTTGCGAATGGTGGTCAGATTCGGATGCAGAGCCTTGCTCAGACCGCTATGGCAAGACGCGGCAAGTTCACAGATTGTCGGGTGCATGAACAGATCGCCTAGTGCCACTTCGACCTGGAAGCGCTGACGCAGGCACGAAACCAGTTGCACTGCCAGCAGCGAATGCCCGCCCAGTTCAAAGAAGTGGTCATGGCGACCCACCCGCTCCAGCCCCAGCAACGCCTGCCAGATCTCCGCCAGCGCATGTTCGATTTCACCTACCGGCGCCTCGTAACCACGACTGGCATAAGCGTCGTCTTCCGGCGCCGGCAATGCCCGTCGATCCAGCTTGCCGTTCGGCGTTAGCGGGAAACGCGTCAGCGTTACAAAGGCGCTCGGGATCATGTACTCCGCCAGCCCTTGCGACAGTTGCTCACGCAACTGCGTCGCCGACAATACGACGCCTTCCTGCGCCGTCAAATACGCCACCAGGCGTTTGTCGCCGGGACGGTGCTCGCGCGCCAGCACTACCGCCTCCCTGACCCCAGGGCAACCCGCAAGCTGCGACTCGATCTCGCCCAGTTCGATACGGTAGCCCCGGAGCTTGACCTGATCGTCGTTACGCCCCAGGTACTCGATATTGCCGTCTGCCAGCCAGCGCCCCAGATCACCGCTCCTGTACATCCGCGCCGCCGGCTCGGTACTGAACGGATCTTCCAGGAAACGCTCCGCCGTCAATTCCGGACGATTCAGATAACCTCGGGCAACCCCGATACCGCCGATATGGATCTCGCCGCTGACCCCGATCGGTACCGGCTGGCCGTGCGCATCCAACAGGTAAATCTGTGTATTCGCTATCGGACGGCCGATCGGAACGATACCGATATCCTGCTCTGCCACGTAATGCCATGCCGTGACGTCAATGGCTGCTTCGGTGGGGCCGTACAGATTGTGCAACTCGCTTTTCGGGAAATGTGCCTGGCCTTGCAATAGCAAAGCATGCGGCAGCGCTTCACCACTGCAAAGTACTCGCTTGAGCGTCGAACACCGCCCTGCTGGCGTCTGATTGACGAAGGCCTGCAGCATGGAAGGAACAAAGTGCAGCATGCTGATGCTTCGGCGCTCGATCACCTCCATCAGGTAGTGAGGGTCTTGATGCCCGCCGGGGCGGGCCATGACCAGTTGTGCCCCGGCCAGCAGAGGCAGGAAGATCTCCCAGACCGATACATCGAAACCGAAGGGCGTCTTCTGCAAGACACGATCTTCGGCTCCAATCCGGTATTCGCTCTTTGCCCACCACAACCGGTTGACGACGCCGTCATGCTGGTTGGCCACGCCTTTGGGTTTACCAGTGGAACCCGAGGTATAAATCACATAGGCCAGGTGTTGCGGTGTGATGGCCGGCACTACGGGATTATGTTCAGCCTCAACCTCCCAGTCGCCAGCTTGCAGGTCGAGCGTCGGCACCGCCAACTCGCCCAGCAACGTCCGGGTCTCGGCCTGCACCAGCACCGCCACCGGCGCGCTGTCTTCCAGCATGTAGCGTAATCGCTCGGACGGATACCCAGGATCCAGCGGCACATACGCACTGCCCGCCTTCAAAATCCCCAGCAAGCCCACCACCATTTCCAGGCTGCGCTGCGCACAGATCGC
>NZ_LKGW01000178.1:0-2039 GCF_001467335.1 Pseudomonas sp. ICMP 10191 | reverse complement strand
TTGGGGTCCTGGCGTCTGATCGGCAGGCCACGGGCGTTGCGCGCCAGATGGGTGGTCTGGTCTTTGCCGTAAGTTTTGGCTTTTAAAGAACTGGTTTTTAATATCCCGGATCGATATCCACACTTTCAATATCTACAACTAGCAAAGGTTCAATCAATGGTGCCTCATCGACTCGGTGGACTGTAACTATCGCTAGCGCTGGTCCGAACTCACCATCTATTGGATCAAATGCCCTGAGATGCACATTTACTTCAACAGATTCGCCGTCGCCCAAAAGGTCTATTTTTGGCCAGTTTTGCTCTCGGCATAATGGCCAGTTTAGCAGTTGCTCTCCCGGTATAACACTTAGTTTTTTAATGTCATTGTGGATTTTGTACTGCCCGCGAAACTGAGGTTTTTTAACGCTTGGGATTAAATTGACGTCCGAACTTTCGGAGAGGCCGTATATATAGTACTGCCAAGGCGTCATGCCCCAAACTAAGACAAGAACCCCTGCCTCGAATAATTCATTCGCAATTTCGGTTTCGCAAAATTCTTTTTGTAAGTCAATAATCTCAGTATTGGACGCTTCTGTTATGATTGCATCCATTTTGTCTATGTCGGCCAAGAAAAATCCTAAGCGACCAGCGCCATCATAAACTGGTCCTGCATGAAGTGTAGATAAGGCCTTAGGGGTAAGCTGTTTTTCAATGACTGCCATTACATTTAATATCTGACTATATTGTAATAGCGGTTTGATGTGGTCTGGTACTTCACCGAGTGTCTTTAGAGGTTTGTCCAGAAAGATCGTTAGCTCTAAGGTGTAGTTTCCAGCCGGCATGGCTTCTAAATCTAGGGTTATGCGCTTACCATCCAAATCGATAGATGCGCCTAGAGAGTCAGTGCTTAAGGTGAAAGTGATTTTTTTCTTTGAAAGTAGTGTTGACTCAAAAGTCTCGCCGTACTTGATTTTATCTCGACCTCGAGCCCAGCCAAAAATTACTTTGCGTTGCACTGTTGAAAATTCTGAGAAATCAAACTCACATAGTCTTATACGCTTCCCTCCAAGATCGAGCTCGCCACTCGCTATAACTCTAGAATCATTCAGGGTTATATATTTTACGTGTTTGTTTGTCATTAGCTGCATCCTCCCATGCTGAAACCTTTGCTACGAGCCCATTTTTTTGTTGCTTCCCAAGCTTGAGCTGGAGATACGTTTTTTGCAATAATTTTTCCAGGTTTACCACCTTCGACTATTCTTAAATCGCCTCGCTGGTTCGCGAGCTCCGGATTGTTGTAGTGCGCTTCTAAAGACTTAAGCCAGTCATCATTAGATAAGCCTTTCTTTCGGATGGTTTCTGCATCTAGTAGCGGTCTAGTATTGGCTCCGATTTGATTGTAGCCATGCATGGAGCTGTGTTCGAGGTCGTTCCACTGGCCAGGTTCTAGCCAATACATTGATGGCACATTGTTGATCGAGTTGAAAGGAGCAATTCCAAGTTTGGTTGCAGCAGTATGTGGAACCATATGGTGACCACGAGATATTGGATTATACAGGGGCATCCATCCGATTGGATCAACCCACCCATAAGGATTAGGCGCATATT
Organism: Pseudomonas sp. ICMP 10191; assembly: GCF_001467335.1. Lineage (NCBI taxonomy): Bacteria > Pseudomonadati > Pseudomonadota > Gammaproteobacteria > Pseudomonadales > Pseudomonadaceae > Pseudomonas > Pseudomonas sp. ICMP 10191. The sequence goes on along the minus strand of NZ_LKGW01000178.1, from coordinate 453 downwards.
GATAGAGATTATCCCCACCACTCAACCCAATCGGATCCTGCGTAATAAACCGCCCAATTTCCGGATCGTAATACCGAAACGTGTTGTAGTGAAGCCCCGTCTCGACATCGAAATACTGACCCTGAAACCTCAGGTTCTGCTCGACCTCGTTCACCACCAGCTTCTCAATCGCCCCCCACGGCCGATACTTGGCCTGCCAGACGATCTGCCCTTCGGCGTCGGTCATCTCCAGTGGCGTACCGATCTGATCGGTGTGGAAGTAGTAGACCTTGTTCTCTGCCTCGCCCTCTTTCTCATCAACACGGGCCAAAGGCGCATAGCTGCCGGGTTCGTAGAGGTACAGGCTGCTCTGCCCAGGACTTTCTTCACGCAACATTCGCAATCCCTGCCAGAGAAAGCGTTTCTGGTCGGTCTTACCCTTGATCTCCCACTGTTTGCCAACGCGCCTGCCCA
>NZ_LKGW01000177.1:0-2098 GCF_001467335.1 Pseudomonas sp. ICMP 10191 | reverse complement strand
GTAACCGTCCGGGCAACTCATCTAGCGTAGCTGGCTCTATTGTTTTACGAGATTGCGCAACGATGAAGCTCAGCCCTCAATGTCGATCAGGGACTGCCGGGCATCATCACCCCAGTCAGACCCGATCAAAGCACTTTCTCGTGCTATCAACAATTGAAACGCTTGAGATTCCTTTCAAGCGTTGCTGGATAACTTAAACTTGCCGACTACGCTGCGAAGTTCATTAGCGAGCAATGAAAGCTCGTCAGCCGTTACGGCGTTGTCCTCTACGCCTTCCATGACGATTAAGCTGCTGTTTCGAATGCCGATGACGTTGCGATTGATATCCTCTGAGACCGAATGTTGCTGCACCGCCGCACTTGCAATCTGAGTGTTCATGCCCACAATTCCGTCTACTGCTTCATTGATCTGGTTCAGGCTGCCAGACGCTTGGCTCGCTGCCTGAATGCATTCCCTAGCTCGGGTTTGCCCAGCTTTCATCTGTTGAACAGCGGCATCAGTAGCGCCTTGCAACTGTTGGATGATCCGTCGAATTTCTTCTGTGGAGTTTTGTGTGCGCGAGGCCAGAGTCCGCACTTCGTCAGCCACGACCGCGAAACCACGGCCTTGCTCGCCAGCTCGCGCCGCCTCGATGGCCGCGTTAAGGGCCAGCAGGTTAGTCTGATCCGCGATGGTACTGATGACCTCGATGACACCACCGATTTCTTTGCTGTGTGTCGCTAACGCTTCGACTTTGTTTGCACTGAGCTCCACTTCGTTGGCCAACGCCTCAATAGCGGCACTTGTTTCAATCATAACTTTCAAGCCGTCGTTAGACGCACTGCTTGCAGATTCAGCGGCACGTGCTGCGCCCTCGGTATTCTGGGCCACGTCGGCAACGCTCGCGGTCATTTCGTTGATGGCAGTAGCAACCTGCTCGGTTTCAGCCTGTTGTGAGTTCATTGAGGCTTTGGCTTGGCCTATGGAGATCTCTAGTCGCTTTGCCGCATCTGAGACTGAATGCGAGCTACGCTCCACCTGGCTCAGTGAGCCAGAGAAGGCCGTTACCATGCGGTTAAGTCCCTCGCCTACATCACCGATTTCATCGTGGCTGTTGATTCGGACGCGCGCGCTCAGATCGCCTTGAGCAATACGTGCCGTCACAGCTAGGAGCTCATCAACCCCAATCCGCAGAGCCTTGTAGATGCCGACGAACGCATAGAGCAGCAGTATCGCAATGGCGATAAATAGCTCAGTGCCGAAAGTACGCTCATTACTCAGTGTATTCAGACGCTCATCAATTCGAATTCGCAGCGATTCCTGGATCTGATCCTGAGCTTTGTAAAACTGAGCAACGACGGCGTTTCCACGCTCGCCCAAGGTGTTGGCATTCACGTTTGAGCGCTTGCTCGGATCAAGGTAGTCCACCAGGTCTTTACGCAGATTTTCCAGGTCGGTAATGGCTGTTGTTACAGACGGCTGAACTACACCAGATAATTTCGGCTCTTCTCGGCGAAGCAGGGAAAGGCTCTGCTGCAACTCTTGACGCATTAGCAGCTCCTGTTTCAACAAAGTCTGGGCAAAAATACGAGTGGTGTCGTCCAGAGGACGGTCAGCGCTAAAACCGCTGGCCAGACCGCGAATCTGTCCGACCAGATTTATTTGCCGAGGCAGACGTATAGAGCTTAGATCGATGAGGTACAACGAACCTGCTTCTTCGTCCAAAATCATGCCGGAAGTGGCCGTAATGTAGTAAACGAAATTCATTAGGTCGGTTAACTGGTCGTTCCACGCGGAAAAGATCACCAAAGGTGCTTCGCCTGCTTTGGCGCGTTCAACCAGCTGCACACTAGCGGTACGCAACGTCTGAACTCGGTCTGTCGTTGCCAGTTGGGTGCTAAATTTTGCGTCCTGCGCAGCAAGAGTCGCATAGGCATCGTTAAGCTTTTCAGCATTGCGTGCTGCATTGGCTACTGCGTTGGTGTCACCGCTGAGCATGCCGTGTGTCAGCGCCCTCTGAATCATGGTTAGACGCAGGATAGGGGTGACGTCCAACAAGTATTGTTGACCCACCTGTTCATGCTTGATGCCCGTGATGCTCGTGTTCAGTGAAAGCATC
>NZ_LKGW01000176.1:0-2176 GCF_001467335.1 Pseudomonas sp. ICMP 10191 | reverse complement strand
ACCGACCAGATTGGCACACCGCTGGAAATGACCGATGCCGAAGGGCAGATCGTCTGGCAGGCGAAATACCGGGCGTGGGGGGCGGTTGAAAAGCTGGTGGTGAACGAGGTTGAGCAGAACCTGCGGTTTCAGGGGCAGTATTTTGATGTCGAGACGGGACTGCACTACAACACGTTTCGGTATTATGACCCGGAAATTGGGCGGTTTATTACGCAGGATCCTATTGGGTTGGCAGGGGGATTTAATCTTTATCAATATGCGCCTAATACTCAATCGTGGATAGACCCTCTTGGCTGGATGGGCGTCCGTGCAGAAAATGTTTACCATTCTTTTGATAGTTTTGAGGTTCCATCACAGCTTCGTTACGCTAGTGATGGCGTACAGTTTAACCGTGCAAATCAGAGCTTTATTAATAATATGAATACAGACCCAGCATTTCGACGAGATATGATGGGTAGGTATCCTGAGCTTGACACATGGCTTAAAAAGCCAAATATGGCCGGCAGCCCAGCGGGCTTGACTTGGCACCATCATGAAGATGTCGGCATGCTGAAATTAGTAGATCGCGCGGATCATGCTTCAAAACACGGAATTTATCACCCTACAGGAAAAGGTGGTCGAGATATCTGGGGTGGTGGTAAAGAGGGACGTAAAGGAAAACTTGACGGTAAAACCGGAAAGGCATTGAAAGGGGGATGTTAATGGAAAGCCTAAATATCGGACAGCCAATTACTGTTGCTAAATTGATTGGCTGCGTACAATCCGGCATCACGCTTAAAGACGATTTATGCTTGTATGCCAATAACGACGTTGATGTCATTGAGCCTGAAACAATATGCTATTTGGATTGTTATCCTGAAATTGTAAATGATAAAGAAGTTTTTAGTGATTTTGTGACTTCCAATGGACTTCAGCTGTTGTACTACGGACAACAATTCAACGATGTTTTGATGAGCTTATCTAACCAGAAAAAACCCATAGAGATGGCTGTCGCCATTCAAGCTTTAAACTATTACCTCGAAAATGATGATTTCTTAGATATAGTATAGCCATGTAAGTTGGTGGCTGAGATGCATTCAAAGCGTAGAGTTGCTTCATTGCTCTTTAATAATACATAGGGCAGGTGGTTGCCAACCTTGTCTCAGCCACTTGCTAACTTAAATAGCAAGAGATATACGGCAAACTGTATGGTGCCAACCGATTGGTCGCCTGCTGGCCAAACCAAACGTGTCAGACCTACGGCTACGATCCACTCAGCAGCCTGACCACGCTGACCCTTCCTACCGGCCAGCAGNATGGAACGCGACGACCTGCACCGCGAGGTCTACCGCACCCAAGGCAAACTCACCAGTTGCTTCGGCCACGACAGCATGGGCCGCAAAGCGTGGCAGTACGCCACAACTCTGCCTGCGGAAAATCCGCCGCTACGAATACGACCCGGCCGGTGAACTGAGCCGCACCCTCGACAAACTGCGCGGCGAAACCCAGTACGAGTACGAAGCCAACGGCCAGTTGCTGGCGCGCAATACAGGTCGCGTGGTCGACGGCGAAGAATTCCGCTACGACGCCGCGGCCAACCGCCTGAACTTCAACACCAGCCGCTTCGACCACGTCAAAGACAACCGCCTCAAACAGTGGGCGAACCACGAATACAAGTACGACGCCTGGGGCAACCTGATCGAAAAAGTCGTCGGCATCGTGCGCTGGCAGACCTTCACCTACGACTGCGAAAACCGCCTGGTCAAAACCGAAACCATAAAACCGAAACCATGGCCGACACGCAGGTCGAAAGCACCAGCAGCTACCAATACGACAGCCTGGGCCGACGCGTTGCCAAACAGTCCGAGATCAAAGGCCACACCGACCACAAACGTTTCCTCTGGCAAGGCCTGCGCATGCTGCGTGAGGAAAGTCCGGGCCAGAGCAGCCTGTACCTTTACGAGCCCGGCAGCTATGCGCCTCTGGCCCGTGTTGACGAAAAAGAAGGCGAAGTCGAGAACAAGGTCTACTACTTCCACACCGACCAGATCGGTACGCCGCTGGAAATGACCGATTCCGAAGGGCAGATCGTCTGGCAGGCGAAGTACCGGGCATGGGGAGCGGTTGAGAAGCTGGTGGTGAACGAGGTTGAGCAGAACCTGCGGTTTCAGGGGCAGTATTTTGATGTCGAGACGGG
>NZ_LKGW01000175.1:0-2566 GCF_001467335.1 Pseudomonas sp. ICMP 10191 | reverse complement strand
GGCAGGGTCCAGCGGTACATAAGCCGCCCCTGCCTTGAGCACACCGAGCAGGCCGACCATCATTTCCACACCGCGCTCGACGCAGATCGCCACCCGGTCGTCCGGGCCGATGCCCAGGCCGATCAGGTGATGAGCCAGACGGTTGGCCTGACGGTTCAATTCGGCATAGCTCAGGCGCTGCGCCTCGTGGACCACGGCGATAGCGTCGGGCTGTACCTGGACCTTTTCTTCGAACAGCTGGTGAATCGTGCAGTCTTGCGGGTAAGGCACATCGGTAGCATTAAGGTCGACCAGCAGATGCTGGCGCTCCGCCTTATCGAGCAACGGCACCTGCTCCAGCAACTGGCGGTCGTCGGCGACCATGGCTTCCAGCAAGCGCTGGAAGTAGCCCATGTAACGCTGCAGGGTGCTTTCGTCGAACAGTGCCGTGGCATATTCCAGCGTGCCGATCAGTTGATCGCCGACCTCGGTCATGTCCAGCGTCAGGTCGAACTTGGCCGTATGGCCAGCCACTGCGACGCCCTGCAGGCTCATGTCGCCAAGCGCCAGATCGGATGCTTCGTTGTTCTGCCACGACAACATGGCCTGGAAAATCGGGCTGTGGGACAGGCTGCGTTGTGGGCGAACCACCTCAACCACCTGTTCGAACGGCAGGTCCTGATTCGCCTGGGCGGCCAGGGTCTGCTGTTTGACCTGCTGCAACAGGCTTTGGACGCTCGGTGTCCCCGAGAGGTCGACGCGCACGGCCAGGGTGTTGACGAAGAACCCGATCAGGTCCTCCACCTCGGTACGCAGGCGGTTGGCCACCGGCGTACCGATGACCACGTCGTCCTGACCGGCCAGACGTCCCAGCAACGCAGCCCATGCGGCCATGACCGTCATGAACAGGCTGCTGCCATGCCGCTGGCTCAGCGCCTTGAGGCCACGCGTCAGGTCGGCGTCGAGGACCAGGCCGAGCAACTGGCCGCTGTAGTCCTGTTGCGCCGGGCGTGGCCGGTCGCTCGGCAAGGTCAGCAAGGCCGGCGCGCCGGCCAGAGTCTGCTGCCAGTACTGGCGCTGTTGCTGCAGCACGTCGCCGCTCAGCCAGTTGCGCTGCCACAGCGCGTAATCGGCGTATTGCACGGGCAATGCTGGCAACGGATCCTCGGCGCCTTGGCTGAACGCTGCATAGAGCACGCCCAGTTCACGGGTCAACACGCCAGCGGACCAGCCGTCAGAGACGATGTGGTGCATGGTCACCAGCAAGACATGGTCATCATCGGCCAGGCATACCAGACGTCCACGCACCAGTGGGCCGTTGAGCAGATCAAAGCCCTCTTCGGCCTCTTCTGCGGCGATGGCGAGCAGTTGTTGTTCCGCGTCGCCCTGCCCGGTCAGCACCTGCAGTTGCAAGTTGAAGCCGATATCGGCTGGAGCGATGCGCTGCAGCGGATCCTGGTCCTGTTCCTGGACAAAGGTTGTGCGCAATGCCTCATGGCGCGCAACGATACGGTCCAGCGCGCGCTTCAGTGCGTCCTGATCGAGCCTGCCGCGCAGACGCAGACCGGCTGGAATGTGATAAGCCGCACTGCCGCCGTCCAGCTGCGCGAGGAACCACAGGCGTTGCTGGGCAAACGACAGCGGCAAGGACTGATCGCGGGACACCGGCACGATGGGCTGCTGGCTGCTGCCGGCAGCGTGTGCCACTACCTGAGCCAGCGCCGCAAGTTCCGGCTGGGCGAAGATGTCCGCCAGGCTCAGCTCGACGCCCATGCGCTGACGCACCTGGGAAATCAGGCGCATTGCCAGCAGCGAGTGCCCGCCCAGTTCGAAGAAGTGGTCATGACGCCCTACTGCTTCCAGGTTGAGCAGGTTCTGCCAGATCTGCGCCAGGGCTTTTTCGCTGGTGCCTTGCGGGGCGACATGTTCGCGACTGGCAAAGGCGTTGTCCGCTGGAGCTGGCAAGGCCTTGCGATCGAGTTTGCGATTCGGTGTCAGCGGCAGTGCATCAAGCAGCACGAACGCACTTNCTTGGCAGCATGTACTCGGCCAGTTGCGGCGCCAGTTCGGCGCGCAGTCTGGCGGCATCCAGGTTTGTTTGTGGCTGGGCGATCACGTAGGCCACGAGGCGTTTTTCGCCGGGATTGTCTTCCCGAGCGATCACCACCGCTTCCTTGACCCCTTTGCAGCTACCGAGACGCGCTTCGATTTCGCCCAGCTCGATACGGAAACCGCGCACTTTGACCTGGAAGTCTACCGAGACGCGCTTCGATTTCGCCCAGCTCGATACGGAAACCGCGCACTTTGACCTGGAAGTCATTACGGCCCAGGTATTCGATACGGCCGTCGGCCATGTAGCGTGCCAGGTCACCGGTCTTGTACATCCGGGCATCAGGGCTGTTGCTGAACGGATCAGCGAGGAAGCGCTCGGCGTTGACTCAAGGTTCAGGTAACCGCGTGCCACGCCGTCGCCACCGATGAAAATCTCACCGGCCACGCCGTATGGCACCGGCTGCTGATGGGCATCGAGCAGGTAGATGCGGGTGTTGGCCATCGGCTTGCCGATGGTCGCGTTGCCGCTGCCTTC
>NZ_LKGW01000174.1:0-2681 GCF_001467335.1 Pseudomonas sp. ICMP 10191 | reverse complement strand
CCGCCGGTATTCCGCTGATCGGTCCAGCTGCTGCGCCGGCCGCCGCACTCGCCGCCGCTGCTGCAACTGCGCCAATGGTCGCCGCCGTATCCGCATCCGCACTCGCCGGTATGGCCCACAACGGTATGGACAACATCCCGAAGGAAGGAACCTGGCTGCTCGATGGCGGAGAGCGCGTGCTCAACCCGAACCAAAACCGCGACCTGACGAAGTACCTGGCTGATAAGGCCGGGAGTGGTACTGGCGGTGCGCCGTCTTTCACCATCAACGCGCCTGTCACTGTCGAGGCCCAGCCCGGCATGAGCGCTGCTGAAGCGGCAAGTCAGGGCAAGGCAATAGGCGACAGTGCTGCGGCGCAGATCCGCCAAGTGCTCCAGCAAGAAATGAGGCAGGGCGGCCTGCTCTGGAGACGCGCGTAATGGCTGAGACATTCGATTTTGACGTACAGGTGGGCGCGTCCGGCGATGTGAAGCAACGCACCTGGTCGAACGACTTCGGCGACGGCTACACCCAGGCAGGCGGCGTCGGTATCAACACCAAGTCGCAGGCGTGGGACGTGACCGTGACCGGGCGATACGGTGCTGGTCAGAAACTCCAGCAGGTCCAGGACTTTCTGGACCGGCATGAGGGTTTCAAGTCATTCCTCTGGACGCCGCCGGGCGGTGTGCAGGGCCGATACACATCGAACGGCTACAAGCCGTCGGTACTCGGCGGCGGCCTTCATACTCTTTCTATAAACTTGAAACAGGTTTTTTACCCGTGAAAATGGATGCGGCGGCTGAGCTGTGTTAGTGGCTGCCCTTCCACATAAATGATTGACTTCTTGTTTCAGTCTGTGTGGGCTGGTGATACATTTGCATACCCTTGGCATGGAGCAGCCCAGTTATGCAGCGCCCACAATCGTCTTTCCATGAAATCCACGAAGCTAGGCATCGAATTAAAGACGCGCTTTATCACTCTTACGTACTTGATGAAGTGGCTACCGAACGTCTCAAGAGGCGGATTCTAAAGGAGCTAGAAAACTTAAATAATAAAGAAGTTGTTAGAGCGGCGTTGTATCACGAGCTTGCATATGCTTTAGGGGTTCAAGGGCGGTATGCAGATGCAGTTAGGAATATTGCCATTGCTAAGAAGCTAGCTTTTGATCCGATAGGTGCTGCTATGTCCCATGCTCATATTGCGCTTATAAATGGAAGGGCTTTAGATGCGAGGGAAGTTCTTGAAAGCGAGTTTGTTGATGCTGACGAAAACGTTTTAAGATTAATCAAGGCTCATCAGGTGCAGGCTGGAGTGGTGGGAGGGCACATGAAAATGGCAGGAGTCGAGCATCTTGTTCTAGAAAGCGCCGTGGAAGTTGCAAGAATATTAGACTACATGTCTATTGACGATAGAGAGCTTACTGTTCGTCTTGATACCGCATGCCGGGTAATACGGGCTAACATAAGCCATCCGATAATGGGGTATAAGTTGTTTGCAAGGCAAGGTGAGGGCATTCTTTATCGGTTTGTAGTTAAATCCTCTGCGGAAGACTTAGCCTCGATAAATGGGAAAATACTTGATGCGTTGATGGCCGAACACGATGGTCCAATCGATCCGGAACTTTCTATCCTTGTGACGCCTTTCTCTATGGAAGACCCAAGCGACATTACGGAGGCTTATCGTGTCGGTATCCGCTAACGAATTTTTCGACCAAAGCCAGCGTCTTATCGATTCCGCCAACGAAATTGATCTTAGGTGCGCTGTAAGCCGAGGGTACTATTCGGCATATCATGTCGCCCTTATAACAGCCGCCAGCCTAAGCTTGGATGAATTTAAATCCAGTGGAGTTGGCGCGCACGAACAGTTGATTCGCAAGTTTGAGTCGAAAGGCCCAGGGCTAAAAAAGATTGCCCGACGCCTTAGAGACAAAAAGCGTGTTAGATGTGTGGCGGACTATCAGCTTGAAGAAAAGGTAACTAAAGAGGAGGCGCAGCTTTTTATTGTCGAGGTCGGGATCTTAATAGCCGACTTGGAAAGATTAGGGCGTATTGCCGCAGCTGAGGTTAACTAAGCTTTCTCGGCAACAGTATTGAGTTTTTGGTTATGGTGATTCTGTTTTTTTTGCGCTAAGAGCGACTGTCTTACGCTTGCTGTAACTGATGCGTGAAGTTTCGTCTTCAGTACTAAATACGTCATTTATCACTAACCCCGCCGAGCGCGGGGTTTTTCTTTTTGGTAATCACCATGATTTACAGCACGAACATCCAGAAACTGGAGCCCGGCAACCAGATTCGTCTGTACGAACTGGATGCCACGCGGCTGGGAGCCACGCTCTGGCGCTTCCACGGGCATGAGCATGAGGGCGACATCATCTGGCAGGGCCAGCTGTATTCGCCTATTCAGATCGAGGTCACCGGCTTAGATATCCGTGGTGATGGCCGCCCAGCCACACCCAAGCTCAGGCTGGCCAACGAGCTGTCGGGCATTCCGCGAGCTGTTTCTGCTCTCTGCCTGCAGTTCAAGGATCTGGCCGGGGCGAGCTTCAAGGTGATCGAAACCTTCAAGCACTTCCTGGATGCCGCGAACTTCGACGGCGGCAACCCAGATGCCGCAGATCAAAGCCGCACCAGCCTTTGGAGGATCGAGCAGAAGACGGAAGAGAACTTTTCGGCGGTCGGTTTCGAGCTTTCCAGCCCCATCGA
>NZ_LKGW01000173.1:0-2832 GCF_001467335.1 Pseudomonas sp. ICMP 10191 | reverse complement strand
CGCCGCGTTCGACACAGATCCCGACCCGCGAATCCGGCTGAACGCCCTGCTTGCGCAAGGCATGGGCTAGGCGGTTGGCCTGTTCGTTAAGCTCGCGATACGTCAGACGCTGGTCGCCGTGGACCACTGCCACCGCTTCCGGCGTGCGCTCGACCTGCGCTTCGAACATCCCGTGAATGGTTTGCTGCTGCGGGTAATCCAGCGCGGTGTCGTTGAACGCCACCAGTAACTGCTTACGCTCGACAGCCGACAGAACCGGCAAGCCTGCCAGCGGCACCTCGCCGGACTGCTCCAGTGCGCTGACCACATTCTCCAGAGTGGTCTGCACATACGCGCAGACGCGTTGCGCGTCGATGCTGGCACTGGCTTGAATCGTTAAACTGAAGCCCGTTCCCTCATCGTTTACTGAAAGGGTCAGCGGATAGTTGGTGCGTTCTTCGCCACGCAGGCTTTCGATACCTTGCCAGGCGTCCAGTGTCTGCTGGTTGACCTCAGCGGCGAGATGTCGGTAGTTGAGCAAAGCGCTGAACAGCGGCGTCGAAGCGGACACGCCACTGCAACGCTGGGCCAGTACCAGCGATGCGTGTTCATGGGCAAGCAGCCCACTGAGCCTGGCGTGGGTAGCCTTCAGACTATTGCGCACGCCCTGCTCGCCCAGCGTGACACGCAACGGCAAAGTATTGATGAACATCCCCAGCGCCCGGTCAGACCCGGCACCGCCTTGCAGGCGGCCAAGCAATACAGTGCCGAAGACCACATCATCTTTGCCTGACAAGGCGCCCAGAACACGAGCCCATGCCAGGTGATACAGGCTGGCGGAGCTGACCCCGAACTGACGGGCCTGCACGCGCAGGCGGCGGCTCAGGTCCATGTCGACCTGTAGGCGTGCTTCCTCGATACCGCGCCCGTCGCCCTGCACGTCCTGCAGGCCAAACGGCAGCGTCGGTTCATCGATATCACCGAGCATGTCGCGGAAAAACGCTTCGTGCTCTTCTCGGCTCACGCCGAGCATGGCCTGCGCTACGTAATTGCGATAAGGCACGGACGGTGGCAGAGAGGCTTGCTGTCCGAGCATGTATGACTCGATTTCGCTGGTGAGAATGCGCAGCGACGTGGCGTCGTCCACCAGGTGATGGAACAGCAGCATGCCCAGCCAGCGGTCGTTCTCCGCGTCATGTGCATAACCGATGCGTAGCATCGGTGCCTGACGAATGTCCAGACGCGTGTGGCGAGGGTCCAGACGTTCCAGCAGTTGTTCGGCGATATCGCCATCGGCAGGGTCCAGTATCAGCTCATCCAGGCCCAGAGGTGCTTCACGCCAGACCACCTGCACCGGAGAGTCGAGACGTTCCCAAAGCACGGCGGTGCGCAGGATATCGTGCCGCGCGATCACGCCTTGCAGGGCCTGAGCGAAACCGTGCAGACGCTCGAGGCTATCAAAGGCAAACAACGCGTATTGCAGGTACGGGTCTCCCTCGGTCGCGGCAAGGTGGTGATACAAAATACCTTCCTGCAGCGGTGCCAGAGCGTAGATGTCCTGCACGTTGGCCAGGCCGCCGGGGACGCTTGCCACTACACGGTCGATATCATTCTGGCTCAGGACTGTCAGAGGCAGCATGTCCGGGGTGATGCGCTCGCAGTTGGCGGGAATGAGGTTGGCGGGTACTTCCAGTGCCCCCTTGCCGCCTACCGCTGCTGCCAAGGCAGACAAGGTCGGCTGACTGAACAGCACGCGCACGTCGGCAACCAGGTCGATCTGGCGCATCCGCTCGATCAGTTTGACGGCCAGCAGTGAGTGGCCGCCCAGCTCAAAGAAGTTGTCATGACGACCGACCTGCTCCAGTTGCAGCAGGTCTTGCCAGATCCGCGCAATGGCCATCTCGGTGTCGTTTTCAGGCGCTGCATAGCCACGACTGGCCACCGCCGAACGGTCGGGCACCGGCAAAGCCCTGCGGTCGAGCTTGCCGTTGGCCGTCAGTGGCAACTCATCGAGTTGCACGTAGGCTGCGGGCACCATGTGCTCCGGCAATGCACCGTGCAGATGCTCGCGCAGGCTTTCGATGTCCAGCAGGCTTTCCGGCTGCTGCGTCGTGACATAGGCCACCAGGCGCTTATCGCCGGGCACATCTTCACGGCACAGCACCACGGCATCGCGGACGTCCGGATATTCAGCCAGACGCGCTTCGATCTCGCCCAGTTCGATACGGAAACCACGAATCTTGACCTGTTCGTCGTTGCGGCCCAGGTATTCAAGGCTGCCATCGGCCAGCCAGCGTCCCAGGTCGCCGGTACGGTATAGGCGCGCACTCGGTGCGGTGCTGAACGGGTTATCGAGGAAACGCTCGGCGGTCAGAGCTTCACGGTTCAGGTAGCCACGAGCAACACCGGCACCGCCCACGTACAGCTCGCCGATTACGCCTGTCGGCACGGGTTCGCCATGGGCGTCGAGCAGATAAAGCTGCAGGTCCGGGATGCGCTTGCCGATCGGGCTGGCACCGACGCGCTGGGCGTCTTCAGGCTGCAACGGGTAATAGGTCACATGCACTGTGGTTTCAGTGATGCCGTACATGTTCACCAGTTGCGTGCCAGCGTTCACGCTGCGGGCGTACCACGGCTTGAGCATCGCCGTTTCCAGCGCTTCACCGCCGAAAATCACCTGACGCAGCGAATGTAGCACCGTCACCCCGGCACTGCACAGCAGCGTGTAGAAGTCTTCCGGCGAGCGGCTGACCAGTTGCGGGACGATCAACAGACGGCCGCCGTGCAGCAAGGCGCCCCAGATTTCCCAGACCGAGAAGTCGAAGGCGAACGAATGGAACAGCGCCCAGACAT
>NZ_LKGW01000172.1:0-2849 GCF_001467335.1 Pseudomonas sp. ICMP 10191 | reverse complement strand
GCCAGAGTGGCACCCGCCAGCAAGGCCGGGAAGATTTCCTCCACCGACAGGTCGAAATTCAGGGTGTTCTGCTGCAGCACGGTGTCGGTGGGGGACAAGTCAAACAGCCGCGCCGCATCGACGCTGTAGTTGACCAGGCCGCGATGTTCGATCATCACGCCCTTTGGATTGCCGGTGGAGCCGGAGGTATAGATCACATACGCCAGGTTGCGCACGCCAAGGGTCGGTACCACCGGGTTGTCATCACACTCGGTGAGGCCCTGGCAATGATCGGCATCGAGCAATACCAGCGGCATCGACAGTGTGGGCAAACGCTCCTGCACGCCGCGCTGAGTGAGCAGCGCCGCTGGCTGGCTGTCATTGATCATGTAAGCAAGACGCTCGACCGGATACGCCGGGTCCAGTGGCATATAAGCAGCACCGGCCTTGAGCACACCGAGCAGACCGACCACCATTTCCACACCGCGTTCGACGCAGATCGCCACCCGGTCATCCGGACTAATGCCCAGGCCGATCAGATGATGAGCCAGACGGTTGGCCTGACGATTCAGGTCGGCATAGCTCAGGCGCTGCCCGTGGAAAGCCACGGCGATGGCGTCAGGCTGCGTGCGTACCTGTGCCTCAAACAGGTGCTGAATGCACAGGTCCGTCGGGTAGTCCTGGCGGGTCTGGTTGAGGGTCTCCAGCAGCAGGTTGCGCTCGACGGCGGGCAACACATCCAGCTGCGTAACGGCGATCTGCGGTGTGTGCGCCAGCGCATCGGTCAATTGCTCCAGAGCGCACTGCATCATGGCGCCCAGGCGTTGCGGATCCGCGGGCTGCACGCTGTGTATCATCAGGCTGAGGTCATTGCCGTAGTCGTCGACCGACAGGCACAACGGGTAGTTGGTGCGCTCGGAGCTGTCGAGCAGGCGCAGGCCCGGCCATTGCAACTGACTGTCCTGCCCCTGGTGCCGATAGTTGAGCAGGCTGGAGAACAACGGCAGCGCCGTGGCCACGCTACTGCAACGTTGGGCCAGGGCCAATGACGCCTGCTCGTGGCTCAGTAATTCGCTGAGATCACGGTGGGTGTCCATGACCAGCTCGTGGATGCCTTGCGTGGCCAGTTGCACGCGAACCGGCAGGGTGTTCATGAACATGCCCATGGCCCGCTCGGCGCCGACCGTACCTTGCAGGCGGCCGGTGACCACGGTGCCGAAGACCACATCATCGCGACCGGTACAACGGGCCAGCACCTGGGCCCAGGCGACATGGAACAGCACCGCCGGGGACATACCGCGTTCCCGGGCCTGAGTCCGGATACATGCGCAGAGGTCACTGCTCAATGCCAGTTCGAACTCTTCGACGTCATTGCCGTTGCCCTGAACTTCCAGCAGGTCGAACGGAACGGTGGGGGAATCGACATCAGCCAGGCGGCGGGTGAAGTAGGCTTCGTGGGCACTTGAAGGGCTGGCGAGGGTCTGCGCGACAAAATCCCGGTAAGGCTGCGGTGGCAGCAGGTCTGCGCCCTGGCCTTGCATCAGCAGGCGAATTTCTTCGAGTATGAGCTCCAGAGTGACGTGGTCGCTGACCATGTGGTGATCAAGCAGCGCCAGTAGCCAACGATCCGAGTTGGGGTCACCAGCAATGTAGGCGAGCAGCAGCGGGGCCTGTCGCAGGTCCAGGCTCAGACGATTGGGATCAGTGAGACGATCCACCTGGCTGAGTGCGTCTTCATCCGGTGTCAGGGTGAGGGTATGTACCGGGAATTGCGCCTGGCGATGCACCACTTGCACCGCTTGCGGCAGGCCGAGCCAATGCACCGAAGTGCGCAGGACATCATGGCGGTCGATAACCGTTTGCAGGCCCCCAAGAAAGGCGTCAAGACGCGCGCGGCTGTCGAACTCGATCATCGAGCGCATCAGGTAGGCGTCGCGCTCAAGATTCAGCAGGTGATGGAACAGGATGCCTTCCTGAAGCGGTGCCAGCGGGTAGATGTCCTGGATATTGGCGGCTCCGCCGGGAACGGCCGAGGTGATCAGTTCAATCTGATCGACGCTTAGTTCTACCAGCGACAACATGTCCGGCGTTAATTGCGTGCAGTGGGCCGGAATACGGTTGGCCGGTGCCTGGAACAGGGCTTGTTTGTCCTGGCTGATAGCCAGGGCCATTTCACGCACGCTGGGGGCAGTGAATACAGTCTTTACGTTGAGATTCAGGCCCTGCTTGCGCAGACGTTCGATCAGCGAGACGGCCAGCAGTGAGTGGCCACCCAGTTCGAAGAAATGGTCGTGACGCCCGACCTGCTCGATGCACAGCAGGTCTTGCCAGATAGCCACGATCCGCTCTTCGGTTTCGCCTTGTGGGGCTTCATAGCCACGGCTGATCAGTGCATCAGCGTCCGGGGCTGGCAAGGCCTTGCGGTCGAGCTTGCGGTTCGGCGTCAACGGCAAGGCGTCGAGGATCATGAATGCGCTCGGCAGCATGTACTCGGCCAGTTGCGGCGCCAGTTCGGCACGCAGTTCAGCGGCTGTAAGCTGGCTTTGCGGCTGGCCAACCACATAGGCCACCAGGCGTTTGTCTCCCGGGTTATCTTCCCGAGCGACCACCACCGCTTCCTTGACCCCNTACGGCCGTCAGCCATGTAACGTGCCAGGTCTCCGGTTTTGTACATCCTGGCATCAGGGCTGCTGCTGAACGGATCCGCCAGGAAGCGTTCGGCGTTGACCTCTGCAAGGTTCAGGTAACCGCGGGCCACGCCGTCGCCACCGACGAAAATTTCACCGGCCACGCCATACGGAACCGGTTGTTGACGGGCATCAAGCAGGTAGATGCGGGTGTTGGCCATCGGCTTGCCGATGGTCGCGTTG
>NZ_LKGW01000171.1:0-2945 GCF_001467335.1 Pseudomonas sp. ICMP 10191 | reverse complement strand
TAATCATTGACCGACAGGCACAACGGGTAATTGGTGCGCTCGGAGCTGTCGAGCAGGCGCAGGCCCGGCCATTGCAACTGGCTGTCCTCACTCTGGTGCCGGTAGTTGAGCAGGCTGGAGAACAACGGCACTCCCGCGGCCACGCTACTGCAACGCTGAGCCAGGGCCAATGATGCCTGCTCGTGGCTCAGTAACTCGCTGAGATCACGGTGGGTGGCCATGACCAGTTCGTGGGCGCCTTGCGTGGCCAGTTGCACGCGAACCGGCAGGGTGTTCATGAACATGCCCATGGCTCGCTCGGCGCCTATCGTACCTTGCAGGCGGCCGGTGACCGCAGTGCCGAACACCACATCATCGCGACCGGTACAACGGGCCAGCACCTGGGCCCAGGCGACATGGAACAGCACCGCCGGGGACATGCCGCGCTCCCGGGCCTGAGTCCGGATACGTGCGCAGAGGTCACTGCTCAATGCCAGTTCGGCCTCTTCGACGTCATTACCGTCACCCTGAACTTCCAGCAGTTCGAACGGAGCGGTGGGTGAATCAACATCAGCCAGGCGGCGGGTGAAGTAGGCTTCGTGGGCACTTGAAGGGCTGGCGAGGGTCTGTGCGACAAACTCCCGGTAAGGCTGCGGTGGCAGCAGGTCTGCGCTCTGGCCGCGCATCAGCAGGCGAATTTCTTCGAGTATGAGTTCCAGAGTGACGTGGTCGCTGATCATATGGTGATCAATCAGCGCCAGTAGCCAACGATCCGAGTTTGGATCGCCAGCAATGTAGGCGAGCAGTAGCGGTGCCTGGCGCAGGTCCAGACGCAGACGACTGGGATCACTTAGACGATCCATCTGGCTGAATGCATCTTCATCGGGCGTCAGGGTGAGCGTATGTACCGGCAATTGCGCCTGGCGGTGCACCACTTGCACCGCTTGCGGCAGGCCGGTCCAATGCACCGAACTGCGCAGGACATCATGGCGGTCGATAACCGTTTGCAGGCTCTCAAGAAAAGCGTCAAGACGTGCACGGCTGTCGAACTCGATCGTCGAGCGCACAAGGTAGGCGTCGCGTTCATGATTCAGCAGGTAATGAAACAGGATGCCTTCCTGAAGCGGTGCCAGCGGATAGACGTCCTGGATATTGGCGGCTCCACCCGGAACGGCCGAGGTAATCAGTTCAATCTCATCAACGCTCAGTTCCACCAGCGGCAACATGTCTGGCGTTAATTGCGTGCAGTGGGCAGGAATGCGATTGGCCGGTGCCTGGAACAGGGGTTGTTTGTCCTGGCTGATAGCCAGAGCCATTTCACGCACGCTGGGCGCAGTGAATACAGTGTTTACGCTGAGATTCAGGCCCTGCTTGCGCAGACGGTCGATCAGCGAGACGGCCAGCAGTGAGTGGCCACCCAGTTCGAAGAAATGGTCGTGACGGCTTACCTGCTCGATGCCCAGCAGGTCTTGCCAGATAGCCGCGATCTGCGTTTCGGTTTCGCCTTGCGGGGCTTCATAGGCACGGCTGATCAGTGCATCGGCTTGTGGGGCTGGCAAGGCTTTGCGATCCAGCTTGCCGTTCGGCGTCAATGGCATTGACTCGAGTAGCACATAGGCCATCGGGATCATATAAGCCGGCAGTTGTTCCTGCAGCCAGTCGCGCAAGTTTTCGATGTCTACCGAAGCATGCTCTGCGATCAGGGTGTAATAAGCCACCAGACGTTTATCGCCCGGCACATCTTCACGAGCCGTGACCACCGCTTCATGAACCGCCGGGTGTTTGGCCAGCGCCGCCTCGATTTCGCCGATCTCGATACGCAAACCGCGAATCTTCACCTGGAAGTCATTACGGCCCAGGTATTCCAGCGCGCCATTGGACAGCCAGCGACCCACGTCGCCGGTTTTGTACAGGCGGGCCTGCGGATCGTTGGAAAACGGGTCAGCGATGAAACGCTCGGCACTCAGCTGCGGCTGGTTAAGGTAACCCCGCGCTACGCCGATGCCGCCAATGTGCAGTTCACCGGCCACGCCCAGTGGTTGCAGCTGGCCCAAGGCATCCAGCACGTGCATCTGAATGTTGGCAAT
Organism: Pseudomonas sp. ICMP 10191; assembly: GCF_001467335.1. Lineage (NCBI taxonomy): Bacteria > Pseudomonadati > Pseudomonadota > Gammaproteobacteria > Pseudomonadales > Pseudomonadaceae > Pseudomonas > Pseudomonas sp. ICMP 10191. The sequence goes on along the minus strand of NZ_LKGW01000171.1, from coordinate 879 downwards.
CGGACGGCCGATGGGCACGCTTTCGCCCGGATCCGTCGAGCGGCATTCCCAGGCAGTAACGTCGATGGCCGCTTCGGTCGGGCCATAGAGGTTGTGCAGTTCAACGCCCTTGATGTGTTGCTCGAAGCGGCGCTGCAATGCACGAGGCAAGGCCTCGCCGCTGCACAGTACGCGGCGCAGTTGCGGGAAGTCGCGGGTTGAACGGTGCTCCAGAAATACATCGAGCATCGAGGGCACAAAGTGCAGCAGGGTGATGCCCGCGTCACTCATGACCTGTGCCAGATAGTCAGGGTCTTGATGGCCACCGGGACGCGCCATGACCAGTTCGGCACCGGCCAGCAGCGGCAGGAAAAATTCCCAGACCGACACGTCGAAGCCGAACGGGGTCTTTTGCAGCACGCGATCATTGCTGTCCACTTGATAGGCGTCACGTGCCCAGAGCAGGCGGTTAACGACTCCAAGGTGCTCGTTCATCACGCCTTTGGGCGTGCCGGTGGAACCGGAGGTGTACAGCACGTAGGCCAGGTGGTTTGGCTGCAAACCCAGGGCCTTGGCATCCGGATTAACGCTCGGCTGCTTAGCCATTTGCGCGAGGTCATCGCGGTTATCGAGCACCAGCACCGGAAGGTCCAGGGCAGGCAGGTTGTCGTGCAGATCCTTGCAGATCCTGAGTGGTCAGCACTGCCTGCGGCGAGCTGTCCTCAAGCATATAGGCCTGACGCGCGCTCGGCAGGTCCGGATCGATCGGCACGTAGGCGCCACCGGCCTTGAGAATACCCAACAGCGCCACGACCATTTCCGGTCCGCGACGCAGGCTGACCGCAACTCGCGTATCCGGCTCCACGCCCAGTTCGATCAGGCGATGGGCGAGCTGGTTGG
>NZ_LKGW01000170.1:0-2957 GCF_001467335.1 Pseudomonas sp. ICMP 10191 | reverse complement strand
CGTAACCGCCGCCCGCCTTGAGGATCGCCAACAAGCCGATGACCATCTCCACGCCGCGTTCAACGCAGATCCCGACGCGGGAATCCGGCTGTACACCCTGCTTGCGCAGGGCATGGGCTAGGCGGTTGGCCTGCTCGTTAAGCTCGCGATACGTCAGGCGCTGTTCGCCGTGGACGACCGCAAGAGCCTGCGGCGTAAGCTCGACCTGTGCTTCGAACAGCCCGTGAATGGTCTGTTCGTGCGGGTAATCCAGCGCGGTGTCGTTGAAATCCACGAGCAACTGATCACGTTCGACAGCTGGCAGAATCGACAAACCTTGCAACGGCGTTTCTGGCGTCTGCTCCAGTGCCGTCAACAGGTTTTCCAGCGCCGTGTGCATGTAGCCGCACACCCGTTGCGCACCGATTGACGAAGCCACCAACGCCGTCAGGCTGAACCCATCGGCCAGATCATCGACGTTCAAGGTCAGCGGGTAGTTGGTGCGTTCTTCGCCGCTGAGGACCGCAATGCCCTGCCATGCCTGCATGGCCTGGTCAGACACACTGCCGACCCCGCTGTGGCGATAGTTGAGCAGCGCGCTGAACAGCGGCGCGGGCGCGGCAACACCGCTGCAACGCTGGGCCAACGCCAGCGAGGCATGTTCGTGACCGAGCAAGGCAGTCAAGCGCTTATGAGTGGCCTTGACCCCGTCGCGTACGCCCTGCTCGCCTACCGAAACCCGCAGCGGCAAGGTGTTGATGAACATCCCCAAGGCTCGCTCGGTACCTTCGCCACCCTGCATCCGGCCCATCAGGACGGTACCGAAGACCACATCCTGCTTGTTTGATACCTTGCCCAACACCTGAGCCCAGGCCAGGTGCACCAGACTTGCGGCGCTCACACCCTGTTGCCGGGACTGAGCACGCAGGCGCAGGTTGAGTTGAGGATCCAGCGCCAGGCTGGCTTCCTCGATGTCACGACCTTCACCCTGCACGTCCAGCAGGCCGAACGGCAGCGTCGGCTCGTCGATATCGCCGAGCATGTCGCGGAAAAACGCTTCATGGTCAGCCTGGCTGACACCCAGGCGTGCCTGGGCCACATAGTTGCGATACGGCACAGGCACCGACGCTGCCAGGCTGTCTGCCTCGCCCGCCAGCCAAGCCTGCATTTCATGCTTCACCACTTCCAGCGCCACGTGGTCCAGCGCCATGTGGTGGAACAGCAGCATCGCGAAGATGCGCTGGTTGAGCGGGTCTTCGGCATAGGCCACGCGCATCAGCGGCGCCTGGCCGATGTCCAGACGGTAATGGCGCGGGTCAAAGCGGCTGTGCAGTTGTGCACCGATATCGCCGTCTGCCGGATCAAGCTCAAGTGCGTCAAGGTGCAACCGGGCCTGACGCCAGACCACTTGCACAGGTGAGTCCAGACCGTCCCAGACCACGCTGGTGCGCAGAATGTCGTGGCGGTCGATGACCGCCTGCAAAGCCTGAACGAAGGCATTCAGACGCTCGCCGTCAGCAAAGGCGAACTGCGTCTGTAACACATAGGGGTCGCCGATTTCGGCGGCCAGGTGGTGATAAAGAATACCTGCCTGCAACGGCGCCAGCGGGTAGATGTCCTGCACATTGGCCACGCCGCCCGGCACGGTTGCCACGACTTGATCGATCTGCGACTGAGTCAGGTCCGCCAGTGGCAGCAGCTCAGGCGTAATGCGTTGGCAATCCTCGGTGATCAGGTTGGCTGGCACCACGATCTCGGTGCCACCGCCCACGGCTGCGGCCAGTGCTGCCAGCGTCGGCTGGCCGAACAGCACGCGTACATCGGCGCGAAGACCCAACTGGCGCATACGCCCGATCAGACTCACCGCCAGCAGCGAATGGCCGCCGAGTTCGAAGAAGTGGTCGTGACGCCCGACCTGTGCGACGCCCAGCAGGTCTTGCCAGATAACCGCGATCTGCTCTTCGGTTTCGCCTTGCGGCGCTTCGTAGCCACGGCTGATCAGCGCATCACCGTCCGGTGCGGGTAGCGCCTTGCGATCCAGCTTGCCGTTCGGCGTCAATGGCATGGTATCGAGCAGTACGTAGATGGCCGGAACCATGTATTCAGGCAACTGTTGCTGCAGGTGACTGCGCAGGGCTTCGATATCGACAGCAGTGTGCTCGGCAGACCGTGTGTAGTAGGCCACCAGACGTTTGTCACCGGGTATGTCCTCGCGGGCGGTAACTACCGCTTCATGGACCGCCGGGTGTTTGGCCAGAGCGGCCTCGATTTCGCCGATCTCGATACGCAAGCCGCGAATCTTCACCTGGAAGTCATTACGGCCCAGGTATTCCAGCGCGCCGTTGGTCAGCCAACGGCCCACATCGCCGGTTTTGTACAGACGGGCCTGCGGATCGCTGGAAAACGGGTCGGCGATGAAACGCTCGGCACTCAGTTCTGGCTGGTTCAAATAACCCCGCGCTACGCCGATGCCGCCAATGTGCAGCTCACCGGCCACGCCCAGCGGTTGCAGCTGGCCCAGCGCATCCAGTACGTGCATCTGAATATTGGCAATCGGACGGCCAATAGGCACGCTTTCGCCCGGATCCGTCGAGCGGCATTCCCACGCAGTAACGTCGATGGCCGCTTCGGTCGGGCCATAGAGGTTATGCAGTTCAACGCCCTTGAGCTGTTGTTCGAAGCGGCGCTGCAACGCACGAGGCAGGGCCTCGCCGCTGCACAGCACGCGGCGCAGTTGCGGGAAGTCGCGGGTTGAGCGGTGCTCCAGAAATTGATGGCCACCGGGACGGGCCATGACCAGTTCGGCACCGGCCAGAAGCGGCAGGAAAAACTCCCAGACCGACACGTCGAACCCGAACGGGGTCTTTTGCAGCACCCGATCCTGACTGTTCACTTTATAGGCGTCGCGCGCCCAGAGCAGGCGGTTGACCACGCCCAGGTGCTCGTTCATCACGCCTTTGGGCGTGCCGGTGGAACCG
>NZ_LKGW01000169.1:0-3088 GCF_001467335.1 Pseudomonas sp. ICMP 10191 | reverse complement strand
TTGCGCAGCAGCTGGGTGGTCTGGCCTTTGCCATCGGTGTGGGTCAGGACCTGGCCCAGCTCGTTGTAGGTAAAGGTCTCGCTGGTGCCATCCGGGTGGTTGATGCGCAACACTTCGCCGTCGGGCTTGCGTTCCAGCGTGGTGGTGTTGTTCAGGGCATCGGTGACGGCCACCAGGTGGTGGCGTTCGTCATAGCGGTAATAAGTGCTTTTACCCGAACAGTCCTGAAAGCGCTGCACTTGCGCCAGGTTGTTCCACCACAGGTATTTGGACTTGAGCGTCGGGTCGACGATGGTGTGCGGCAGGCCGTCCTCACCGTTGAGGTACTCGGTCTTGTGGCCCAGCGCGTCGATCTCGGCGACGAGGTTGAGATCAGCATAGTCAGTTAATTTTATTCAAAAAGATGAATAGAGACAGCAAATGACTGAGACAATGTTGGCAGCCAGTTGCTTTTTGAATTATTAAAGAACTGAAAAACCCAAGAGGATGCAGATGTTATTTAAACCCTTTTATTATTGCTTCGAAATCAAAGCATTCAGAGCGTTGCCGGAACGAAAAGCCAAATAAACTAGCGATCACCTAGACGCTAAACAATCAGCTCAACCTGAGCCCCACTAAAAATATTCTGCAAGGCATCTTTCAGTATGCAGACTTTCCCTGAAGAATCGTGACTTTCTTGGGGTATTTCTGCCAAAATACTTAAGCCACCAAAAAAACCAGCAAACTCAGACTTAACCACCACCTCTAAACTATCGGGGCGCAGAATGACTTTTTCGATTGCGTCATGCATTTCATATTCCGCTTGATCAGTTTGAAAGCCGATACCATCATTTACCGTCGCGTTGTCTTCATCGTCAAGACGCGTAATAATCATAAAATTAGAAGGTGCTACTTGGTCATCACCTAAAGCAATAACTAAAACCTCATCTTCTTCGTAACATTTTATGGTAGACGCAAAAAACTTCTTCATCATATTTCCCCTTTTAACCACAACCAGGCCCAGATAATTTTTGACTATTTCTCGTCTTGGCGTTCCATGCCTCTACCGATTTCCCATCACTAGATGCCCATCTGTACTCCACATCTGCACCAGTAGCTCCTTTGAAACTATTCATCTTACCTTTACAACTATTGCAGGGCGGATATTCGCCTTCGACAACTAGTTTATCACCCGGTACAGCCAAATGATGTAACTCGCGAGTAATCCTCGCTTCAGCATGGGTAGCAAGTGTACTTTTTGAAAATCCTAAAGCAGCCTCGTCCGGCGTCATATTTCCGCTTTGCCAAGCTCCGGAGGTTTTCACATTACCTTTGCTATCATAAAGCGTAGCTATTGCGTTATGTGTCCCTTTTCCAGAACTAAATGCAAGGCCTAGCGGGTCGATGTAAGCAATAGGATTCAGAGCATACTGATAAATATGTATGCCGCCACTGAGCCCAATCGGATCCTGCGTTATAAACCGCCCAATCTCCGGGTCATAGTGCCTAAACGTGTTGTAGTGCAGCCCCGTCTCGACATCAAAATACTGCCCCTGAAATCGTAGGTTCTGCTTAACCTCGTTCACGACCAGCTTTTCAAACGCTCCCCAGCCCGGTACTTCGCCTGCCAGACAATCTGCCCTTCGGCATCGGTCATTTCCAGTGGTGTACCGATCTGGTCGTAATGCCGAAACGTGTTGTGTACTGCCTCGTCTCGATATCAAAATACTACCCTCGGAACCTCAGGTTCTATTCAACCTAATTTACCACTGGCTTTTCGATTTCACCCTCATGTCTTGCATCCAAAATGCCATTTGGATATTAGCTAGAACTAAACGGGCAAAAAAACTAATCGCCCTCAAAAACTCCTATATAGCTCAATCCATTATAGCTATTATCGGCTGAGGGACTTACAACTAGATCAGCGTCAGCGTACCAGAATATTGAATTTGCCTTTAGAATTCCTAAGCTTTTACAGGCCGCCTCGGCTCTTACTCGCTCACTTTGATCTATTGCTGCATCGTTTAGAATTTCATCAATCCCTACCTCAGTTTCGCGCCTAGGTATTATTCCGATAAAATCCTCGTCGTACCACTTTGTATTCACATCCTTGCAGAAATCACACAACTTGTAGTTGGGGTCATCGAAATCCCCCTCTGTAGAATAGTCGAGTTCAAAATACTTTTTGTAATCGCTTTCAGATGAGAAGTTGGTCCCAACCCATAAATGAACTTTTTCGTATTTTTCCAAATCATAGTCGCTCATTGACAGCCTCCTAGTTTCATATGTGCACTGTGGTGGGCATCTATAACCCTTAAAGCTTCAGCTTTATTTGGTGCGCTGACCAAGTCTTTGATCAATTTGTTATGGAAGTTTCTACCGGCTCTACTTCCATGGTGTGCCCCATCAGGAACCGGATTACCATGCTTATCTGTGACATTAACGAAAGTTATTTTATCTGTAGGGACGGCCATGCTTTTTAATTCTTGAGCGGTAAACCCAAGCTCTTTTGCTTTTGAAGCAATAGACACAGGAAAAAGTTCATGCTTACCTCCTGGACTCCGTAAAGCCGCCTCGACAGAAGATTTATTATTAACAACATCTTCTACCGATGCATTATTGAACCAGCTGGTAAAGCCGCCTTTTTCCCATGGCACCCAACCTAAAGGGTCAATCCAATCAATTGGATTCTGTGCGTACTGATATAAATTAAACCCACCCAACAACCCAATCGGATCCTGCGTAATAAACCGCCCAATCTCCGGGTCATAATACCGAAACGTGTTGTAATGCAATCCCGTCTCGACATCAAAATACTGCCCTTGAAATCTTAGGTTCTGCTCAACCTCGTTCACCACCAGGTTCTCAACCGCACCCCACGCCCGGTACTTCGCCTGCCAGACGATCTGCCCTTCGGTTCAACACGGGCCAGAGGCGCATAGCTGCCGGGCTCGTAAAGGTACAGGCTGCTCTGGCCGGGACTTTCCTCGCGCAGCATCCGCAGGCCTTGCCAGAGGAAGCGTTTGTGAGCGGCCTGGCCTTTGATCTCGGACTGTTTGGCGACTCGCCTGCCCAAACTATCGTATTGGTAGCTACTGGTGCTTTCCAC